>JAICXZ010000103.1 GCA_025934475.1 Mucilaginibacter sp.
ACGCCGCCAAACGAGACCCGTAATTTTAATGCAAAGCAAATCAAGCTCGACTTCGATGAATACTTCGATCTGAAAAATCCTTTCCAGGAAATCGTCGTAAGTCCGGCACAAGAGAAAGCTCCTACTTTTAAAAAGAGTGGTAAATCCATCATCGTCGATTTTAAAGACACGCTTCAAAAGAATACCACTTACGTGATCAATTTTGGGAAGGCCATCGCCGATGTAAATGAAGGTAATATCCTTACCAATTTCACGTACGTCTTTTCGACCGGTCCGCATATCGACTCACTCAGTATTGCCGGCGATGTAACTAACACCCTAACCGGCGAACACGAAAAGGATGTGACCGTGATGTTACTAACCCCTAAACAGGATACCTTATGGGCCAAAAAGAAACCGACGATATTTGCTACCACAGATTCGGCCGGCAATTTCTCATTGAATAACCTGCATACCGGTGAGTATCGTATCTATGCTTTGAAGGAAACTAGTCCAAATAGAATTTACGATAACGAAAATGAGCTGGTTGGTTTCCTGAAACAGTCCATACATTTAACTAAAGACACCGCCAATATTCACCTCAAACTCTTTAAACAGGAACCTGAAAAGCTCCGTTTTACAGAAAAACGATTTGATGTGGATGGTAAACTTTATTTCACCTTCAATAAGCCACTCCAAAATCCGTCTGTCAAAATCTTAGCCCCTGCCGACCTTGATAATCAGAAGCTCGTTGATTTTAACAAAACCAATGACACAGTCGGAATTTTTATGCGAAACATGGATTTCGACTCGGTTAAAGTTCAGTTTTCGCAGAACAATAAGCCGGTAGACACCACTATCCTGCGCAAGGGCCGGAAAGAGACCTATACGCGTAATTTCGCATTAACTTATAATGTCAATAGCGACAATAAACTGAAACCTGCAACTGACCTCAAAATCACATCCAATTTGCCGATAGAAACAATTGATCAATCTCTGATCACATTCAATGAGGATTCCACCAATGTTTCCAATTTTAAACTGACGAAGGACACTGCTACCTTGAAAAAAATGACGCTTAAATATCCATTTAAACAGGATGCCCGTTACCAGATTATTTTTAATGAAGGAGCTCTAACAGATATCTACGGCGGCAAAAACACCAAAAAACTGGTCAAAGTATTTAACGGTGACAGACCCGACAACTACGGTATGCTTACGCTAAAAGTTAAGGTACCCGATACGTCGAAAGGGTATGTTATAGAGATGCTGAACTCGCAGAAAAAGGTTATCCGTACGGATGCTTTTACCAGCAATACAACTATCACGTATAAAAACTATCCGGTCGGCAAATACAACATCCGCGTCGTTTATGATGACAATAAGAATGGTAAGTGGGACAGCGGTAACGTAAAACGACGTGAATATCCGGAAAATACCTGGCTTTATACCAAGGTTATTACCCTACGATCTAATTGGGATGCCGAAGAGAATATCGACATACCCAAAGAGCCTACTACTCCTTAAACCAGCCCGAATACATGATATAATTGTGCGGCAATTGCCGCAGCATAGCTTTTTGTTCTTCTGTTAGAGGTTTAATCTTTCGTGCGGGTGTGCCTGCATATAGATAGCCAGATTCGCAAATGGTGTTCTCCAGAACAACGGAACCTGCGCCGACAATCACAAATTCCTCCACTACTGCATTATCCATCACAATGGCTCCCATACCAATCAGTACATAATCTTTTAATGTACAGCCATGCACCAATGCGTTATGACCTATAGATACCATGCTGCCAATATTTGTTGGCGCTTTTAGATAGGTGCAGTGGATAACCGCACCGTCCTGTATATTGGTATTATCGCCTACTTTGATGTAATGTACATCACCACGAACAACGGCATTAAACCATACCGAACAGTTATTTCCCATAACCACATCGCCAACAATGGTCGCGTTTTCGGCAATGAAACAATTATCTCCCCAGGATGGGCTTTTATCTTTTACAGGCAATATCAGAGCCATATTACAGGTTGTGAGGATTAACTATATCCAATCCTTTTATTTTATTGAAATCAGCTACATTTCTCGTAATCAGAACTAAACCGTAATGCAAAGCGGTAGCAGCAATTATCGCATCGCCTAATTTTATTTTATGCTCCTGCCTGATCTCAACGGTTTTAGCAGCAATTACTTTATCTACATCGTAGATTACTGCAACTTCGGCAAAACTATTAAGCTTTGTGATATCTTCCTTGGAAAGATTTGGCTTACTAAAAATTTCAATCTGAGTAACGATAGAAATAACTGGCTCGATGCCCGCCAATAGATCGATTCCCTTTGGAGGTAGTGAAAAATTAAAAAAATCAATGATCGCGTTCTAGTCAATTAAATATCCGTTTCCCACTCGTCTCTCGCTTCCTTAATATGGTTACGCAATTCCTCTGCTGACTTATCTGATAAAATTCCTAAAAAGTCACGCATGGTCCTTCTGGGATGACTCCCTTTTTTTTCATCCAGTGTCTGATATACGATCTCCAACGGCTTACCCACATATTCCTCGGGTATATCCAACTCGAGATGCGTATTTTCCGGCGTTACTACTGTCCGTACCATATGTCCAAATTTACGGAAATAATATTTAACAAAATAAAATGCTACTTTAGCACATCGAAAAGCGGAAATAGCTCAGTCGGTAGAGCATCAGTTTCCCAAACTGAAGGCCGCGGGTTCGAATCCCGTTTTCCGCTCTTTTTCAAACCCACCAACCTATTTCAAGGCCAACTTTCGGATGATCCCGGTTAAAAAAGTTTAAGGAAATTTTTACCGCTTTTACTTTCCATTCCAGGGACACCTCGCCCGGATCCAGATCTTCCTGTTGCTTAGGCTCGCCTAAAATAGATTCAAAATGTTTTTTTATATCATCGAATTTAGCTTCCGCCCCTTCTCCTTCCGTCGAAAAATCTATGGACTCAATAGACCGGTTTTCACCATGTTGTTTATGGTTCCAGCAAATGGTTTTGAAAGGCAGTGTTAATCCATTTAAAATTTTCCTTTCACCCCATTGATATATAACTCTATCAGCGCGAAATTCCTTTTTTGCGTATTGCTTATCGGTTTCCGGATCAGCACCCCATTCCAGGAAAATATTCTCTCCTTCAAATAATATACCGTCAGGAAGCGCCTTTATACTATCAGTTGGCACAATCAGTGGTTCCTGATCAGCCTTCTTCCTAAACATTGAAAATAACCCCATATATCAAAATACCGTATCATGCACCGGTTCCGCATGTACCGGATAATCCGTTGTATAATGCAACCCCCTGCTTTCCTTTCTCAACATTGCCGATTTAATTACAATATAAGATACCTGTATCAAATTCCGCAGTTCGCAAAGCTTTACTGATAATTTCGTCTTTTTATAGAAATCTTCCGTCTCTTCATATAATAAATGTAAACGACGCATCGCTCTCTCTAACCGGAAATCAGAGCGAACAATACCCACATAGTCGCTCATCATCTTTTGCATTTCGCGAATATTGTGAGTAACCAGGATATCTTCATTGGATAATTTTACGCCATGCTCGTTCCAATCAGGTATACCATCTGGAATAGTTAAACTATTAAACTGCTTAACAGCATCTTCATAAATACGATGCGAAAAGACTAATGCTTCCAGTAATGAATTGGAAGCCAGACGATTAGCGCCATGAAGGCCGGTTGACGAGCACTCACCGCATGCATATAAATTCATAATGGATGAACGCCCGGAATGATCAACCATGATACCACCGCACATGTAATGACATGCCGGCGCCACGGGGATCATGTCCTTAGTCATATCTATACCGATATCCAAACATTTGGCATAGATGTTAGGAAAGTGAGCAAGGATATCTTTCTTATTCCTATGACGGATATCCAAATACACAAAGTCCTCACCAGATTTTTTTATCTCATTATCTATTGCCCTCGCTACGATATCCCTTGGCGCCAAAGATTTACGGGGATCGTATTCCTCCATAAATTCTTTACCATTTGTTCTTTTCAACACACCGCCGAAACCTCTTACAGCTTCGGAAACCAGGAAGGACGGATATTCGCCCGGATTATATAAAGCTGTTGGATGAAACTGGATAAACTCCATATTCCTCACCTTACCTTTTGCACGGTAAACCATGGCAACACCATCACCGGTTGCAATTGTTGGGTTAGTGGTAATAGAATATATATGTCCAGCACCCCCAGACGCCATCACCGTTACCTTAGATAATATCTTTTCAACAAGGCCATTTATAGTATTTAATACATAAACACCATAGCAGGTTATATCGGTAGTCGACTTATCTACAAACACGCCTAAATGGTGTTGGGTTATCAGATCAACCGCAAAATAATGCGTTAGTACAGTAATATTAGGGTTTTGATGTATCTGATCAAGCAAAGCTCTCTCCATTTCCCAACCTGTAATATCTTTATAATGGAGTACCCTGAATTCGGAATGACCACCTTCTTTGGCCAGGTCAAACATCCCTTCATTGGTCTTGTCAAAGTTGGTTCCGTAATCAATAATCTCTCTAATTCGCTCCGGACCTTCTTTAACTACGATCTCAACAGTTTTAGGATCACATAGTCCGTCGCCGGCAATCAGGGTGTCTTCGATGTGTTTTTCGAACGAATCTTCTTTTTTATCAACAACTACCGCCACGCCACCCTGGGCATACTTGGTGTTAGATTCATCTTCATTCGATTTTGTAACTATCAGTACCTTACCATGCTTCGCTGCCTTTAGTGCAAAACTCAATCCGGCTATCCCCGAGCCTATTACCAAAAAATCACAAGTTCTAGTCATTTTTCACGTATATGTTGTGTAAAAGTACAGCTTATGTTAGAAAGAGGCCTAAATGCTGTTAATTTTGTGTACGTAAAAAATTAATAAAATATTAAAAGGTTGAAAAGTGACGTTGGAGTGGTTTTAGTAACCATTTTTTAAGCGACTTTTGCGTCAACATTCGGATATAATTAACATTTTTCCACGCTGAAAAATATTCACAAACCTGGTTTTAAAACTAAAAGCATCGAAATAAATCTCCTTATAAATCAGCCGGATGTATTTTAAGAAATCATTAAATTATGTTGAAAAAATTGTATAAACTATTTTCAGTGCGCTTTGTATCACAATTTTTAAACAGAACTAACACGCTAACAACAATAGCTTTTTTCTTTAATTAAAAAGAGTTGTTTTTATTTGAATTGTTGAAATGGATACCTTCGAAGAAATAAATGTGAAAGGATTTGCCGAGGAATTTATTGACCCGGCGCTTGACCTTTTTGAGGAAATTGAACGGTTAAAAAAAGAAAAGAATGCGGTCGTTTTGGCACATTACTACCAGGAGCCCGATATACAGGATATTGCCGATTATATTGGCGATAGCCTGGGTTTATCGCAGCAAGCTGCCAAAACTGATGCGGATATCATCGTATTTGCCGGTGTGCATTTTATGGCTGAAACCGCAAAAATATTATCGCCGCAGAAAAAGGTCCTTTTACCCGACGTGAAGGCCGGCTGTTCATTAGCCGACAGCTGCCCGCCGCACTTGTTCAGGAAGTTTAAAGAGAAATATCCTGATCATCTGGTGATCACGTATGTGAATTGCACGGCCGAGCTGAAAGCGTTGAGCGACATCGTTTGTACTTCGAGCAACGCAGTACAAATTGTGGAAAGCTTACCGAAAGATCAGAAGATCATTTTCGGGCCCGATAAAAACCTTGGTGCGTATGTAGCCAAGAAAACAGGAAGGGACCTGGTATTGTGGAATGGCGCCTGTATGGTTCACGAGATATTTTCGCAGGAAAAGATAACACGTTTGAAAGAACGTCATCCGGGTGCTAAATTACTGGCGCATCCTGAATGTGAAGATGTTATCCTTAAAATGGCTGACTATATCGGTTCGACAACTGGTTTGTTGAAATATGCTACCAAAAGCCCGGAAAAGGAATTTATCGTAGCTACAGAATCAGGTATTATTCACCAGATGCAGAAGGATAATCCGGATAAGGTGTTTATACCGGCTCCGCCAAATAACCAATGTGCCTGCAATGATTGTCCGCACATGAAAAGGAATACGCTGGAGAAGCTTTATTTGTGTATGAAGAATGAATTGCCGGAAATAACGGTTCCGGAGCATATTATCAAGCTAGCCGTGAAGCCAATTGAGCGTATGCTGGAGATTTCGGCAAAGTTGGGTTTATAAAAAAAAATTTCCCGCCTTCGGCGGTATTGTGATACGGGATATGTTTGAAAACCAGGAAAAGACTAATATAGAATCTTTGGGCGAATTTGGCCTGATCGATCATTTGACCGGGCAGTTTGAGCCGAAACAAAAAAGTACTGAAAAAGGTGTAGGTGACGATGCGGCGGTCATAGATTTCGGTGGAAAAAAAGCGTTGGTATCGACCGATATGCTGCTGGAAGGGATTCATTTCGACCTGGCTTATACTCCATTAAAGCATTTGGGTTATAAAGCCATCCAGGTAAACCTGAGCGACATTTATGCCATGAATGGTATAGCAACCCAGGTTACTGTATCGATCGGGATTTCGAGCAAATTTCCGCTTGAGGCTATTGAGGAATTATATAAGGGCATTTATTTAGCTTGCGAGAAATACGGCGTTGATTTAGTTGGCGGCGACACCAGTTCATCACGTCAGGGCCTGGTAATCAGTGTTACCGCATTGGGCTATGCTGATGAAAAGGATATTGTATACCGCAACGGTGCCGAAGATGGTGATATTATCTGCGTTTCAGGTGATTTAGGTGGCGCTTATGTTGGACTGCAATTACTTGAGCGTGAAAAGCTGGTGTATCTGGAGAATCCAAATATTCAGCCGGATCTGGAGGGAAAAGACTATATAGTAGAACGACAATTAAAGCCGGAAGCTAGAAAAGACGTTATACAATTGTTAAAAGAAGCCGGTATAAAACCTACCTCGATGATTGATATATCGGATGGGCTTGCTTCCGAGATTTTGCACATCTGCAGCCAGAGCAACAAGGGTTGTAAATTGTATGAGGATAAGATACCTATCGACCCGATGACTTATGATACTGCGCGGCAATTTAACCTGGATCCTACAATTTGCGCACTGAGCGGCGGAGAAGATTACGAACTGCTTTTCACGATCAAACAGCTTGATTATGAAAAAATTAAAAACTATCCGGATATTAGTTTTATTGGGTACATTACAGAACCATCTGCAGGGAAAAATCTTATAACAAAAAGCGGTGCCATGCATGAGTTGAAGGCCCAGGGATGGAATGCATTTAACAGCTAAACATTTAACAAAAACCTTGCTAAATACCATGAAAAAGATTGTCGTACTCGCGCTAATGTGTTTGACCTTCGTTCAGTTGAGAGCTCAGAACGGGGTTGTATTTAAAATTAAGTTTATGCCCAACCGCACTTATAAGTCGGATATGAGCTTAAATATGAAACTTAATGCCAATGTAACCGGCGATACCACTATTCTGGCAAAACTGAAATCATCTGGAATAACGCCGCCAATCACAGCGCTTTTTGATTTTGGTCTGGCCGGTGATATGAAATCAGGGGCCGCAGCGAGCGATAATTCGTTCCCACTTAATATAGACTATAAGTTTACCAAATTGACCGTATCGGCCAACGGGAAAGAAGCGCCAATCCCGCCATCTGTTTCAGAGAAAGATATCAAAGCCATGGCTCATGTTACCTCGGATGGTACGATGGTGATTGATTCGGCCGGCGGAAAAAAAGCGGATGATACTACCCGCAACAAGATGAAACAAATGATGAGTCTTTTCCAGAAGCAGATCCAATTTCCGGCCAAGGCTATGAAGCCCGGCGATTCATTTACCCAAACTGTGCCAATGAACTTACCGCTTGGAAAAAATACCGGCGGTGACATAAAAATAAATTACACCACCACATATAAACTAACCAGCATCAAAGATGGCAAGGCGTATTTTGATGTAGTACCAAACTTCAGCATGGATTTTAGCATCCAGAACAAAATGTCGGTTAATATGACCGGAACTGGGTTGGGCAAAATGGTTTATAGTATTAAGGACAACTTCCCAATATCAAACAACGGTGACTATACCCTGAAAATTAACGTAAAATCTGACAAAGTGAACGTTGATGCAAATGGTACAATAACCGGCAATTCGACGACG
>JAICXZ010000715.1 GCA_025934475.1 Mucilaginibacter sp.
ATGCTTTTTTATCCTTTACACGTATCCCTTCTATGGATTGATCGTTCAGGTTAATGTGGGTGATCTCTACCTTGTCTGATGCGCGAACCGCTTCAGGCACTACACCAAAACCATGGTTTTGCGAGGTAACCTCGCAATGGTTAATAATGATGTTTTTTACCGGGTGGTTGAGTCCGCGGTGACCGTTGAACATTTTTTTGGTGGGGATATCGTTGGCCAAAGCCAATAGCTGGTGGCCCAGGCAAATACCGAACATCGGCTTATCCGATTTTAAAATGTCCTTTACCGTATCGATGGCATAAGGCATGGCAGCCGGGTCGCCGGGTCCGTTAGAGATAAAATATCCCGTAGGCGCAAAATCTTTTTCCATTTCGGCAAATGATGTTTTTGCCGGGAACACTTTTGCATATACATCGCGGTCGTGAAAATTGCGGAGGATGTTTTTCTTAACACCCAGGTCGAGCACGGCAACGCGATAGGCGGCATTCTCGTCGCCAAAGGTATATGTTTCGGTAGTGGAAACTTTTGATGAAAGCTCGAGCCCGTCCATTGACGGCACTTCGTCCAGCTTTTTCTTCAATTCGGTAATATCTAATGTCTCGGATGAGATAATGGCATTCATGGCGCCTTTGTCGCGGATGTGGCGCACCAGCTGGCGTGTGTCTATATCTGAAATGCCAACAATATTCTGCTCCTGGAAATAATCCTGTATCGACTCATCAGCCTGTTTGCGGCTGTAGGCGATATTGTAATTTTTACAAACCAACCCCGCTATTTGGATGTGCCCCGATTCCACCTCGTCTTTATTTATACCGTAGTTGCCGATATGCGCATTGGTGGTCACCATGATCTGCCCGAAATAGGAGGGATCGGTAAATATCTCCTGGTAGCCGGTCATGCCCGTATTGAAGCATATCTCACCGGTGGTGGTTCCCATTTTACCGGCGGCTTTTCCATAAAAAACAGTTCCGTCAGCCAGCAATAATACCGCGGGTAAGGTGGTGAAATACGTCATCGATAAAAAGAAATTAAAGGGTAAAAAATCCGGATTGCCTGGTGCGGCGCACCGTGAAAACAGTTTGTACTATTGAAGTGAGCAACTTCCTGATTCACGGCTGCAAAGGTAATGATAAGTCACTAATTTCACGAATAGAATACTCGAATTTTACGAATTATTATGAATTGACGCCTACATCGTTCAATCAATCTATCAGATCAAAATTCGCATTCCCCGGCAATTAAATTAGCGAAATTCGAATTAATTCGTGTAATTCGTGCTATAATTTGAATCATGTCCGTACATAAAGAGGTTAAAAGAATTACCACCAACACGCTGCAGGAGATGAAAAGCCGCGGCGAGAAGATCGCTATGCTTACCGCCTATGATTATTCGATGGCTTCGATTGTCGACGAGGCCGGTATGGATATTATCCTGGTCGGCGATTCGGCATCCAACGTGATGGCCGGGCACGAAACCACTTTACCGATAACACTTGACCAGATGATCTATCATGCTTCCTCGGTAGTGCGCGCGGCAAAACGGGCGCTGGTGGTGGTCGACCTGCCGTTCGGTTCGTACCAGGGCAACTCGAAGGAGGCTTTGAATTCTGCCATCCGGATCATGAAAGAATCGGGTGCGCATAGCGTAAAAATGGAGGGCGGGGTGGAAATTGACGAGTCGGTAAGCCGCATCCTTACAGCAGGTATCCCGGTTATGGGGCATCTTGGGCTAACACCGCAGTCGATTTATAAATTCGGCACCTATACCGTACGGGCAAAGCACGAGGAGGAAGCGCAAAAACTGCGCGAGGACGCCGTGAAGCTGCAGGAATTGGGCTGTTTTGGTATCGTCCTTGAAAAGATACCTGCTGCGCTGGCTAAACAGGTAAGCGAAAGTTTGAGCATACCCACTATCGGTATAGGCGCTGGGCAACACTGCGACGGGCAGGTGCTGGTTATTCACGATATGCTGGGTATCAACAAGGCATTTAAACCGCGCTTCCTGCGCCAGTATGCAAACTTAAGCGGGGTGATGAACGACGCGATAAAGAATTATGTCAGTGATATCAAGTCAAAAAGCTTTCCGAACGAAAAAGAACAGTATTGAAATAAGTCGATAGTCGATGGTCCATAGTCGATAGGAAATGGACTGTTTACCATGGTCTATCGACTATGGACTATGGACTATGGACAAATAAAACCACTATGGCCAAAGTTTCCATCAAATACGTTAACCACGACATAACTGACGCTGACGTCCTGTACGAAGATAATCACCTCATCGCGATCAATAAAACGGCGGGAGATATTGTGCAGGCCGATGACACGGGCGACGAGCCGCTGGATGAAAAGGTTAAGAAATACATCGCAAAAAAATATAATAAGCCCAACGGCGCTTTTTTAGGCGTAGTACACCGGCTGGACAGGCCGGTTAGCGGCGTTATTCTTTTTGCGAAAACCAGCAAGGCCCTCGAACGGATCAACACGATGTTTAAAGCCAGGGAAATGCATAAAACCTATTATGCGGTAACACGTAACCGGCCGCAGCCGGAAGCAGGAAACCTGGTTCACTGGCTTGTCAAGAATCCGCAAAAAAACGTTACTAAAGCCCACGACCAGGAAGTAGCAGGCAGTATGCGGGCAGAGTTAAATTATAAATTGGTTGGGGAGCTAAATGATTATTATTTGATAGAGATTGACCCGATAACGGGGCGGCC
>JAICXZ010000844.1 GCA_025934475.1 Mucilaginibacter sp.
GGTTAAAATCCCGACATTTCCTTTTGGCGGCAGCAGTTTTTTTACGCGGCTAATATGCGCATCGGCGTTTTTGCGACTGCTGCAATGCCGCAGGTAAATGGAAAACTGGAACATGCCCAATGACAAGAGGCTGTATCATAAATCAAATGATGCGGCCTTTATTTTTTGAAAGATATTGATTTTGGTGAGTGGTTAATTTTGAAAAGGATGAATGTAAGGGAGTTGTTTTGGTTAGAAGAAGAGTAATTAAGCGTCTTAGGCGGCTTTTTTTCTAAGATTTTGTGCAATTGCAAGTAAGCCCATTTCAATTTGGACCTTTTCCTTACCACGAAGCATAAACCTGCGGAAGTTGTGGTTTTGTTTGATATTTCCGAAGGTAGGCTCAACATCAAAGCACCGCTTTTTTCTACGCTGAACACCTTCTTCGCTATTCAATAACACAAAAGCCTTTTGCTTTAACCGGTTGAGGTTTTCGTTGATCTCGATTATGCGATTACCTTTTGATTTATGACAAGCGCCATTGAGCGGACAATTAGCACAATTGCGGGCCTGGTATCGTTTTATAGTTTGCTCAAAGCCTGTAGCGGTTTCCTTTATATAAGTGCCGGTATGATGCATATGTTGACCCATCGGGCAGATGTAACAGTCCTCCTGTTGATTATAAAAAAGCTTATTTGCAGCAAAGGGATATTTATTGTTATGGCTTTCATGCTGCTCATTATCAAACATCCCATACTTTACGAAGGCAGATATTTCTTTTTGCTCCAGCAGCGCATAGTTTTCTTCCGAACCGTACCCGGCATCGGCAGTAACGACCTTGAGGACTTTCCCAAAGCTGGCCTCATGCTGCGCCAGATGGGCTGGCATAGTCGTGGTATCTGTAGGATTGGCATGGATTGTGTAATTGACGATAAACTGATTTGAAGTAGATATCTGCACATTATAGCCGGGTTTTAGCTGACCGTTTTTCATATGATCGTCTTTCATACGCATGAAAGTAGCGTCCTGATCGGTCTTGCTATAGCTGTTCCTTTCGCCCAGGACAGCTTCCTGCTGCTCATACTTAGCGATGCTTTCCGGATATTGCTTAGTGATGTATTTCAGCTTCGCCTTTATCTTTTTGCTCACGTCGTCTTTATTTGCCAGCTTTTCATTAAGCAGCTCTACAGTGGCTTGCACTTTTTCACTATCAATAGCCTGAAAGTCCGGCGGGTCGGGCATCTTATCTTCCTGGCTGGCTATCTGCTGGGCATACTCCCATATCTCGGCCAATTGCTTTTGCATCTTCTCTTTATTGGTTTGGATGGATTTCTTCCAAACAAAAGTGTACTTATTAGCATTGGCCTCGATTTTAGTACCATCCGTATTTATTTCTTCGATGCTTAATAGCCCTTCTGTTGCCAAAAGCTTTACCACGTCCTCAAACACACTGCGCAGGGCACTTTTCAGGCGAACACCTCTGAATCGGTTTATCGTATTGTGATCAGGATAACTCATCGAGCTTAACCACATAAAGTGAATGCTTTCTTTACAGGCCGCAGCCAGTTTAC
>JAICXZ010000506.1 GCA_025934475.1 Mucilaginibacter sp.
AAACCAAATTGCTTTTAGCTGGTTACTTCTGATGTTTTATGGCCATATTAGTGGCAAAATCTGTCTATGAAGAAAAAAATACTCCTGCTTGCCCTGGCATCGCTTGCCAGTTTCAATCTTTATGCCCAAAAAGCTAAACATACCTTTGCTTTAGGCGACTCGACGTTCCTTATGGATGGTAAACCCTTCCAGATCATTTCGGGCGAAATGCATTGCTACCGTATTCCGGAAGATTACTGGCGCGACAGGATACGTAAGGCCAAAGCGATGGGCTTAAATACCATCGGTACCTATATTTTTTGGAACATGCACGAGCCAGTGCCTGGCAAATTTGATTTTTACGGCAATAATGACATTGCCAAATTTGTGCGTATAGCCAAAGAGGAAGGTATGTGGGTTGTAATGCGCCCTAGCCCTTATGCCTGCGCCGAGTGGGAGTTTGGTGGCTATCCGTGGTGGCTCCTGAAAGATAAAACGTTGAAGGTTCGTAGTAAGGATCCGAAATTTCTTAAGGCTTATCGCGAATATGTGATGCAGTTAGGCAAACAGCTTAAACCGCTGCTGGTAACCCATGGCGGCAACATACTGATGGTGCAGTTGGAGAATGAATATGGCTCGTACGGCAAGGATAAACAATACCTTGATATTAATAGAAAAATATTCCGCGAGGCTGGTTTTGATGGTACTTTATTTACCTGCGATGGCCCTGCTCAAATGCCAAACGGTTACCTGCCGGGTTACCTGCCTGCTGTGAATGGGTTGGATAATCCAAAAGAAGTTAAGACGCTTATCAAAAAATATCATAATGGTAAGGGGCCGTATTATATCGCGGAATGGTACCCGGGATGGTTCGACAGCTGGGGCAGAGGACATAGCACCAGCAACATGAAAGAGGATGCCGCCAAACTGGATACGATATTGGCAGCTGGTGTTTCAATCAATTTATACATGTTTCACGGAGGTACTGATCGTGGCTTTATGAACGGCGCCAATATGAGTAAAAATGATCCCTATTCGCCACAAACATCGAGCTATGACTATGATGCTCCGCTGAACGAAGCTGGTGATCCGACTGAAAAGTATTTTAAATTCCGCTCGGTGATTGAGAAATATATGTCAAGAGGCACTATTTTACCCAACGTTTCTGCCGAGAATAAGAAAATCGCGATAAAAAATATTCAGCTTACAGACAAAGCTACGTTGTTTGCCAACCTACCCAAACCTACTACGTCCGACAAGCCGCTTTGCTTTGAGGACCTTGATCAGGGATACGGTTTCGTATTGTACAGAACCACGATCCAAAAGCCGGCAAGCGGAAAAGTGGTAATTACCAATTTGCGCGATTATGCTACCGTTTATGTTAACGGCAGCCGGGTGGCGACACTTGATCGACATAAAAGACAGGATTCATTCAAACTGGAGAATGTTCCCGCAAATTCTACACTGGATATTTTGGTGGAGAATAATGGGCGCATTAATTATGGTCCGTACCTGGCCGATAATCGCCAGGGTATTACCGAAAAGGTCACTTTGGACGGAGCGGAATTAAAGGGCTGGAAAATGTATCAATTTCCGTTTGTTCAAACACCAGCGCCAAAATATCAGCCGATCAGCACACCCGGATCACTGTCGCCAACGCTTTATCATGGCACCTTTGATCTGACTGAAACAGGCGACACCTTTTTGGATTTAAGCGAGTTCGGTAAAGGCTTTGTTTACCTGAACGGTCATAACCTGGGTAAATACTGGTTTATCGGTCCGCAGCAAACGCTATATGTTCCTGCATCCTGGCTCAATGTTGGGAAGAATGATATTGTGATTTTTGATGAATTGAAATCAGGCCATACCAGTATCAATGCGTTGGATAAACCGATATTGAATAAGGTGGTGAAAGAGTGAGTTTTTAGCGGCGATTGATCTAGAGCCAAGAATCAAGAGCCGGGAGAAGTAAGTGGCAGTTGCAGTAGCAGTAGCAGTCGCAGTTTTTTTAATCTGTGAAATATGTATAATCACTTTAAACGGCGAAGCCTTCTTGAGCTCCTCTGAAAAACAAACAATCGCGAAAAATCTGTGATTCAGACATATGGGAGACGCGAAGCACTGCGTTTCTACAATACCCGGAATTTAATATCTTTGATGGGTATCACAATTAACCCGCATGAATATTAATATTTTATTCGCATTTCTCGCTCCCATTTGTTTGTTGTTTATTGGCATCATGCTCAAATTTTCGCACAATGATGGATGGAGTGCTTACAAGAAACATTGGTTATGGTTTGTTATTGTCGGCTCGTTGTTATTGATTTTTAGGGTCTGTAAATATTGGTTATAAACACTTGCAGACGCAAAGTCTCGCGTTTCTACAATTGCCCTGTATATACCTCTGTATCATATTTGAAGACAACGACGCCATCTTGTTGGTAAAGGTCGAAAACTTCTTTCAATTGCTTTTTAAATGTCTGCCCAGCTTCTATTTCTTCGGAGGGCACGTATGATGAGCTAAACGCCCGGCCGGCCAGTTGTTCAAAATCAAATATCTGTTGGTTGGGGAATTTGGTCAATTTATACTGCCCGTCTTTATAGAAGCGCACAAAATCATCATGTTTTAAGTTTTGATGATTGATCTTGTCGTAATCGCTGCCGCTAAGCTGTTTGAGCAAGGCATCATAGGCAACAGCGAAATTATCAGCTTCCACATCGCGGTTATTCCAGATGAGGGCGACATAGCCGTCCGGCTTTAATATTCTTTGAAATTCGGTTTTGGTGTCAGCTGTATTAAACCAGTGAAATGCCTGTGCGCAAACGATCAGGTCGATACTTTCGTCAGTCAATCCGGTCTGATTGGCGCTGCCGACCATCGAATGGTAACGCTCGGAGTACCCCAACTGCCTGTCGGCTTCCTCGCGCATCGGATCGTTGGGCTCGATTGCAAAGACTTTATAGCCTTGGTCAAGTAATAACTTAGTGAAGATGCCAGTACCTGCGCCAATGTCCGCAATAACAGATTCCAGCGTTAGCTGACATTGCTCTTCGAGATAATCGATTACTTCCGGTGGATATCCCGGACGGTATTTGACGTAGTTCGCAACCCTATCGGAGAAACGCGGTGTTGAATCACTTGACATAAAAAATCGTTTAAAACGCCAACCGCCGCGCGCCTAGCGCCACGCCTAAATGCTAATAAAAAACGCAGCCTCAAACACGTGTCCGTATTTCAAGTGTTGAATTGCTTCCTTTTTGGTGATATCTACGTGTTTGCCTTCAGTATCTGCACAACCCAACCATGGCTCGATACAAAGAAAATCGGCGCCAGGTTTGGCCCAGATGCCCAGGTAATTAAAATGGGGAAATTCGACAGCTAACGTTTGGTCGTGTTTATTACATTTGATAGTTACTTCGCGCGATTTAATATTTTTAAACACCCAGGCATCCTGCTTAAACATGTCGCGGGTGAGGCGAAGCTTCTTGCCTTCTAATTTTACGGGTTCAGTTTGACGATTGTAAAATCCTTCGGCTGACAGGAGGTGCTTTTCCAGCTTCTCTTCGGATTCAAACTCAAGGTAGTAATCCTCGTAGCTTTCTCCAACGTTGAACGGAACATTAAAAGCCGGGTGGCCGCCAACCGAAAAATAAATTGTTTCGTGCTCATGATTAATTACCTTATAAGTAACGCGGAGGGCGTTATCGATCAGGTCATAATGTACCTGAAAATCGAATTTATAAGGATACTCTTTAAGGGTGTGATCTGAATACGGTAATGAAAACCTCGCCGAAACCTCGTTCGAAG
>JAICXZ010000613.1 GCA_025934475.1 Mucilaginibacter sp.
AAGTCTTCTTGCGAGCCCAGTCTGCCTTTATATATCCCTGCTGCATGTACGGCCGCTGTGCGCCAAAGGTCACCCGCTTCCGTAAAAATTTTAGAAATGTCCAGCAACTCTTCCTTCTGCGTATAGGCGTAGGCTTCCTGCAAAAATGCAGCATAAATATAGCGAAATCCGCCGCCGCCGGTGCCTATTTCCTCCTGCATACGAACCAATTGCGCCAAATAAGATCCGGCTTTTTGTATGCCCAGTTTACTCAGCCATTTCTTGATCTTTTTGCCGGTGTATTCAATGCCTCTTACCCCCGCAAAACCACCCGGAATGCGAAGCATCTGGTTTACGTTATTTTTAATGCCTTTGACGATCGCATTTCTGATCTGCTCGTCGCCGATCTCATGTGAGCTTTCGGGATAATATAATTGTCCCCTGGGAGCCAAAGCTCCTTTGGCAAAACGTACCCGTTCCAACTCGTAGCTGGTAAGTGTGGTTGTGGTTTCCATTACCGGATCGCTGATCAGATAGTTATCAGCCTCCTTTCCAAAAACGATCAGGTTGTGCGCATTGAAATGAAAACGATACTCGCGTGGAAAGTAAGAGAGGTAATAAACCCCCACCTGGCAACCAGCTGGTTGACCCCTATCAAGACATTGCTGCAAATAAGCTTCTGCTTTTTCTTTTGAGCTGAATTTTTTACGTGTAACGGGAATACCCAGAGCGTGACAAGTACGCTTGAATATTAAACCCGGATAAGTACGGAAAGCAATAGCCGGCCCATTGTTGATCTTGATCAATGGGATATAGCAAAAAAATAAGCCCGCGCCAATGCCAAAAGCCAGCGGCTCGGTGATCTTATTTCCTGAAATTTTGCGTAACAAGCTGCTGGTAACTCCCGATTCGCAATGTGCCGACTGGCGGTGTTCGAAATCAAGCTTCATTCACTGTCATTGTTTTTAGATCCTCGACCTTTACATTAAAGGCTTCGGCATATTTTTGCAGCTTCTTTTCTGACAATCGTTTAAATATTTCGGGTCTCAGATGACGTTTGATCTGCCATTTCCAGTAACCGGTATAATCCGACAAAATGCCCGGATCCATCAACCTGTACTCCATAAAAAACATTAACGGACTGGCTTCGCCGTTCAGTACCCGTTGTTTGGCGTTAGCAATGCGCTCTTCTACATCTTTCCAGGCCACGTCAAGCGCTTCCTTCTTTACATGCCAGCCGGTGCTTAGCTCGGTGGTGTACTTTCCTGAAGCGTCAGTGGCATAGCAAATCTCCTTCGTCACCTTTCCGAGGGCGCCCATATCCTGCGGCACATTTTCCTTCTTCATAAGACACGAGGCTTTAAATGCTAATTCCTAAACTCTAAATTCTAAATTTTCAACAGACGGTCAATAGTGCGTACATGTATGAGAAGCGCGCGCTCTCTGGTACCAGTAATAATATTTTCTCACCTTTTTTGAGGCGTCCGCTGTGGAACAACTCGTCTATCATAAGGTAAACCGATGCTGCGCCAACATTGCCCACGGTATACAGGTTAATGAACCACTTCTCGTATGGGATGCCACCACCGTAGTATTCTACCAGGTCATATATCTTAGAACGGAAAAAGTCGCTCGAAATGTGTGGCAGAAAATAATCGACATCGGTATTTGTTAAGCCCTTTTTATCAAATATTTCTTTAATTTTTTTGCCGCCGAGGTGAACAATATTCTCGCTCAATAGGGTAATATCCTGCTTGATGCTGAATATCGATTTATTCATGATCTCCTCGGGCGTGTAATCCATAAACCCTTTAAGCGATCCGTCTTCCTGTTTCTCGCCACCCATATACATACAGGTGTCCATTTCATGAGCAAAGGAAGCGCCTTCAATCCACTCTACTTTTAAACTCAGTCCTTCAGGATTAGGTTTATCCGACAGTAAAAATGCCGAAGCACCATCTGATAGCATCCACCTCAAAAAGTCCTTTTGAAAGGCAATGAAAGGATTTTCTTCCATTTCCTTCAGTTTCTGGGCCTCTTCCTCAAACATGTCCGAAACTAATACGCCTGAAAATCTTTCTGAGCCGGTTGCAACGGCATGTTTTACCTCACCTGATTTAATAGCCAGGTAGGCATACTTTAGTGCATGCATACCAGCGCAGCATACACCGGCTGGCGAAACCACCTCGATGGCCTCCAGCTCAGGCAGCCACCCGTGGGCCATTACACCGTGGCTCGGCATCATCTGGTCGGGTGATGAGGTGCCACAAGATAACAACTCGATCTTTTTGATCAATTCAGGATCGTTTTTGTAGAGTTCTTTAACCGCCAAGGCCGTCATCTGGGCATTGGTATGGGTCGATTTGTGATTTTTATCAAGCGCGTAATAGCGGTTTACTATGCCGTTATTGCGCAACACAATTTTTCGTGATTTGGAGGGACGGCCATCAATGTAGCCTAAATAGTCCTCCATTTCATCGTTCGAAACGGGGTTATTCGGGAAAAATTTAGAGGTTGAATTTATGTAAACCTGGTTTGCAGACATCTTTTATATGACTTGTAAATAGTTTTGTGTTTTTGCTTTAATTTTTTTTGACGAAAATGGCCTGATAAAAATCGCATCTAAGGTAAGAAGAATGGGCGCACCAAGAAACAAGGCCACATAAAGATAGTACTTAAATGCAGTGAGCCATGGTTTGCGATTCTTTTTACCTTCAATAAACTTCGCCCACTTAACATAAGTGGCAATCGCTGTTGTTTCCAATAGCATAAGCGGGTATTTAACCCCCACGGCTTTCTGACCCAGCAGTTCGTTCTGCAATCCATCCCAGCCGTTCGTATCCAGATGTTTAAAAACGGTCTCGCCATACACTTTAGTATTAACGATGTCTTCATCGGACACACCAGGTCTCGGAAAAATATTCAGATAACGATCCTTTTTGCCATTCAGCAACCAGTAAAATATCGTGATAAAACTCACCGCGTTGGGGTGCCTGTCCACCAGTGCTATATTGCCCACGAGTCTTGCCCCGGCATCTTTCAGTTTCTGCCGAACCCGGTCATAAGCATTCAGCCACATGTTGCGGGCCTCGCTGATAGTAACCACCGGTGTGTCTTTAAGCACCGCCCTTACATCTGGATTGTTCAAGATAGAGTTGGCTGGTATACTTGGCCAAAGGAACCAGGGCTGATAACCCAGGATCACCAGGTCATACTTTTTTTGCTTGAGATG
>JAICXZ010000786.1 GCA_025934475.1 Mucilaginibacter sp.
CCGCGGCCATGGCATCTATATTATGCTTCATCTCCTCGTAGGAAACAAAGTGCCGCGCCACGTCGATCATCAGCCCGCGCCATTTGAATCGTGGCGCATCGTCTATAGCAACTGCGGGAAAGAAATAACCTATTTCATCCTTATCACAAAGCTGAAAAAGGGTTTGCAAACCATGCAATGCGCCCTCGGTGGTAGCTGCTGTAAGTTCCAATTGACTATCAGTCACAACAAGCCTGTAACTCTCATCCTCACCTATCTCCGGGCTCGATTTTGCTTTAACGGTAACCGTCACTTGCGCTGCTTTCAATGTATCCATCGGCCTAATATATTGCTGAATGAACATCAACCCGGTTTCGCGATTCAGTGCCTGGTAGGCTCGATTCACCGCTTCATATAATACCGTGTCACCAGCTGGGCTATTCACCTTTATCGTGAAATTATTGGTAAGCCTGAATTTACCGGAATTGACGGTCATCGTCTTCGGCATCGGCATCAGGTTTAGCGTATTTTGCTGAGCCAAAGCAAATTGACTCAAAACCAGTAGCAGTGCGGGCAGTAGTAATTTCTTCATATTAATATTCATTAGGATATGGATTATTATCTATCTCTATCAAACCCAGCGGCGTACACATGCCGCGGATAAAAACCTCTACCAGGTTTCTGAATAACTCATAGGGGCTACCCTCATAATCCTTATACTCTTCTGACCGGGTGATCAGCGTATACAAAGTGCTAATGCCCTTGAGCGCCAGCCCGGGGTCAAGCGAGCCGATGAAATACCCCTCGTCTATACCTCTTTGCACCAATGGGATCATAATGCTGCCGTAATTTTGGCTAACGCGGCTAATCGCTGCGTTTTGTAATTCAGGGTAATAATAGTTCAGATCGTGAAAAAACTGGCGGTTCATGCCAAAGTCCTTGCCCAGCGTAGCCCTGAAAAGAAGCAACAGTGAGTTTACCGGGTTATCCTTCCTGCCCGCTATTAGTTTAAACTCGTTGAAATAGCCGGTGTACAGTACTTCCAGGCACTCGGCCAGCAACGCCTCTTTACCATCAAAATGCTTGTAAACGGTTTTGGTCGAGATACCCAATGGCTCTATCAGCTTCAGGATCGTCATATTTCTGATGCCATTCGCCAAAAACTGTTCGAGCGCAGTTTCGACGATACGCTCCTTAATATCTACTTCGGAAAATATTTTAGTCATAATATTTTCCACAAAGCTATACGAAAATTTTAAAGATCAAATATTTTCCAAAAATTATTAATAATTGTTTTTAACCTAACACAGACATGGTCAGGTTAATGATTTCTTTGAAGACCTTTTTATCCGCCACCGATTTAGCTGTAACACGAATCCCCTTGATCCCGTTGATAATAAATTGCGCCAGCAGCCTTGCATCCTGCGTGTTGGTTATTTCGCCCCTCTCCTGCCCCTTTTTGATGGTTTCATAAAAATACTCCTCCATCTGGCGGTCGTTCTGGCATAGCATCCCATTCACCTCCTTATCATGGGGCGCCATCTCAACGGCTGCGTTCACCAGGAAACAGCCTTTGTGATCTTTATCCTTTACCAGTTCCTTAATGGTATGTTCCAGTACCCCTCGTATAGCTTCTTTGGCCGACCCTGCCTCCCGGTCAATTTTGGTCAGTCGCTCAAGATTCAGCTCCCGGTAATTCTCCAGCGCCTTCAGGAACAGCGCGTGCTTATCCCCATAAGTGTCATACAAACTTGAGCGACTTATCCCCAGGCCATCCACCAAATCCTGCATCGACGTGCCATTATACCCCTTTAACCAAAAGAGGTTCATGGCCTTCGAAAGCACCTCATCTTCATCAAAATCTTTTGTCCTTGCCATAGCAAAAAAGCTTTGCCCGTTTCAGGGCAAAGCTACCATTTAAATCACTAATCCACCACACAGTACCTAAGTCCGCGGCTGCCTAAGAAGCGCTGCAGAAAGCATTTATCTTACCCCACCACTGGCCAGTAAGGTTTCGCCTGTAAGCCAGTTTGAATCATCTGATGCCAGGAATACCGCCAATGGAGCAATATCATCCGGCTGACCGATACGACCCAGCGGAGCGGTCTGTTCAGTATTTTTATGCAGATCGCTGCCGATAACGCCGGCTGTGTGCGTACCCTCGGTTTCTATCAGTCCCGGGTTGATCGCATTTACCCTGATCTTCTTAGGACCCAGTTCTTTGGAAAGCACATGAGTGATGGAGTCAACTGCGCCTTTGGTTGCGGTATAGATCG
>JAICXZ010000152.1 GCA_025934475.1 Mucilaginibacter sp.
AGCCAGTAGTAATAAATAGCCCGCAAACATTTTAGTTCGGCCACATAAGTGGCGGCTGTTGGCGATTTACTCTTACCCAGAGCAACTAAAAGCTTGTTACATGTTGTAACTCCGCTAAAGCCAAAATTCCATCCCCCGTTTGGCCGGGTGTCGGTACTATTGGTAGTATGTGTTTTTAATCGTACCCAATGGCCGCCATCGCCCCAGTCGGCCCCGCGTGTGGGTACTACAATCTCATCTGTAGTTACCTCGTTGAGGTCAAAGAAAGGATTATTAGGCCCATTATAGTTGCCAAAGATCGGTGAATAGGCAGCCCCAACGGCAGCCGCTAATTCTTTGTCCGTCTTATAAAAATTGTCTTCTGTTACCTGGTCATAAAGCATTGATTTCTCGTTAAGTTTTGTACAAGAAACAGCAACCAGCAGAATTCCAATAATCGAATATTTTGCTAATGATATGTATTTCATAACTTGCTAGTATTAGAATTAAAACATCTATTAAAATCCCATATTTATGCCGAAGGTGAACGAACGGGTATAAACCCATGTTTCTCTGCGATCAATACCCGGAGCCAGTACATTAGGTGGATTTCCATCCGAATATCTTACCTCAGGATCCACACCAGTATAGCCGGTTATCGTGAACAAATTCTGTCCTGAAAGATAGGCCCTAAGGCTGCTTATCATCCCGGACTTACCGTTGCTTTTAGTTATCTTGAAAGTGTATCCCAATGTTGCGTTATCCAATTTCAGGAAGTCGCCTTTTTCAACATCATAGCTGCTATATGCCGCTCCGTCGGTCACCTTCGGATTAAAGTATTTGGTATTAACTATGTTGTAGCTGGTAGCAACGTTGGGGTTCTCGTAAAACGCCCGGTAAGTATTAATCAATTGATGCCCGATTGATGACCTCAGGAAAAAATTAAAATCGAAATTCTTGTATTTGAATGCATTGGTGATGCCAAACTCAAATTTAGGCAAGCCGTTACCGATAACCTGGCGGGGAGCGTTCGCTAATCCGGTTGTGCCACCTTTTCCGTCAGAATACAAGTAGATTCCATTCGCATCAACACCCACATATTTGGGGCCATAAAGTAAACCGATCGGTTGGCCCTCAACCGCTCTTGTTAACTGGGTCTGTTCCTGCCCTGGCGTTCCCAAATTGGTTGCGCCAACATAAGAACCTTTAAGAGAAGCATTTAGTTTTGCCAAAACCACGTGATAACTGGAGATGTTGCCACCGGGAGTCCAGCTAAAATCCGGGGTCCTGACTGCTTCATAAGTTAATGCGAGCTCTACGCCCTGGTTGGTTAATTCCCCAATATTCTCCCAGGTATTGGTATTGAGTGCCGGCGGTGAAGGAACCGTTACGTTGAAGATCAAATCCGTTGTTTTACGGTTAAAATAATCAAACGTGCCGTTTAGGCGGCCATCGAAAATGGCAAAATCCAACCCAAGATCCGCTTCTGCCTTTCGTTCCCATTTGAGATCCGGGTTTGCATTCACAAAAGTACTATAGGTACTTAAGTACACTCCGCCGCCTGCATAATAAGTTCCTCCGTTGTTATTCAAACGAGACAAGGATAAATACGGGCCAGGAGGAAGCGCGCCGGTAATACCATAGCTGCCGCGCAATTTAAGATTGCTCACCGCAGGCATGGTTATTAGCTTGCTGATATCCAAGCCGGCGCTAACGGAGGGGAAAAGTCCCCATTGGTTATTTGTTCCAAACTCAGAGGAACCGTCTCGCCTCAAACTTGCACTAAAAAAAGCAACATTATCGTAGTTCAGGTTTACCCGTCCAAAAAATGAGATCAGCTTATTTTCATTTTTGTAACTGTTTACAGATCCTATACCGTTTTTAAAGTCTAGAGCAGCAGCAAAATTCTGGCCCGAGGCGTCAGTCACAAAGTTACCTCCACCGGCATTAAACCCTTGATAAAGAAAGTCCTGCCACGAATAGCCAGCGACAGCGTTTAATTGTAATTTTTTGATCGTCGCTTCATAGGTCAGGGTGTTTTCATATAACTTGTTTGAGCTTTCATCATCGCTCTTGTAAGAATATCCTGATCGCGAAAAACCGCTGACACCATTTATAAAGCCGCGGGATATAAAGGCATCAATTGGAGAATAAGCCGAACCATAATTGCTGATCGTCTGCTCATAATATTTAGTGGAAAACTTTAAATTTTTAATAATCTCATAAGTTACCGACCCACCGATGTTTAATTTTTTTATCGTGCCTTCATTGGTATTCTGTTCCAACATCGCCACCGGGTTGGAGTAGTCAACAAAATTTGATTCAAAATATCCTCCGCCTGTAAGGTCGTACAACGGATTGGTGCTGTGTACCGGTGCGGTCGGATTAAAAATAGTTGCATATTTAAAGGCATCAGGAAAGCCATATTCCGCATGCCTTTTGGTTGTATTTACATTGAAGTTAAAAACCAGCTTATCGTTCAACGCCTTATGGGTTAAATTTAAACGCGTGTTCAATTGCTGGAAACCTGTAGTAATAGCGACGCCTTCGCTATTGCGATAATTTAAGGTTGCGTCATAGGTGGTCCGTTCATCTCCACCGGAGAAACCCAGGTTATGCACATAGGATAAAGCTGTACGCGTGATCTCTTTGTCCCAATCTGT
This sequence comes from Mucilaginibacter sp., assembly GCA_025934475.1. GTDB lineage: Bacteria > Bacteroidota > Bacteroidia > Sphingobacteriales > Sphingobacteriaceae > Mucilaginibacter. The sequence goes on from JAICXZ010000152.1 coordinate 2,643, forward strand.
GGTGGCGCCGTAGTCGGTACCTTTACCGAGAGCCCGGAACTGCGCAGCGGTCATATGCTGGGTAAATTTTGCAGGCGATTCGGCGGTACCTGAAACGTTGTAGGTGAATTTTGAAGTACCCTTTCTTCCTGATTTGGTTGTGATAATAATAACCCCGGCCGAACCACGCGTTCCATAAATTGCGGCTGCTGACCCATCCTTAAGCACATCAATACTTTTGATATCATTCGGATCGACCGTGTTGATGTCAGCATCTACCTGATCATCAATTACAATTAATGGTCCGGTATTAGCGCCCAGCGTAGCGAGGCCTCTTAAACGAATAGTAAAACCGCCATTAGGATCGCCTCCCGGACGGGCTATTGAAAGGCCTGCAACTTTGCCTTGCAGTAATTCTGCTACATCACTGATGTTACCTTTATTGAATTGTGCTGCGCTTACTGACGTAATAGCACTGGTTACTTCTCTTTTCTTTTGCGTGCCGTAACCGGTAACAACAACTTCATCCAAATTATTTGTAGTCTCAGTCAATACCGCGTCAATTACCGTTTGCTGATCCTCTGCCAGGGCTGTTGTTTTAATTATTGTTTTGTAACCGACGAAAGAGAAAGTTAGCGTATAGTTGCCCGCCGGTAAATTTGCAAAACTGTAATTGCCATCAATGTCAGTTGCTTTATTTAGGGAAACAGCGCCATCCAGCCTCACGGTAACGCCTGGCAGGGTACCGCCTTTTGAATCTGTGACCCGCCCTTTGATTACACCTTTAGAAGCTACGATTGCGCTGCTCGCCACATCCGTTTTTTCATCTGCAGCCGTACTTTTTTCGGGATCCAACTTTGTAATCAAAATCTGGTCATCGATCTGGCGAAATGAGAGCGGGGTATTAGACAAAATAGTTTTAAGAGTTGAGGCTACCGTCTGATTATTAATCGTAACATCCAGGTTACGTATATTTTTGACGTCGTCATTGCGATACATAAAATGGAAGCGGCTTTGTGCTTCGATTTTATGGAAAGCTTTTACAAGTGATTCGTTTTTAAGAGTAAGATTTATTGTCACCTCATCCATCGCCTGGCTTTTTGCTGGTGTAACAGAAAATACAGGAATTGAAATGGTTAGTATGAACATTGCTATTGTTCCTATTCTCATAAACTGTTTAATATTTGAGTTGTTGAGCAGATGAAATTTTAGCGGGTATTTAATAAAATACCGCAGCTCTGCCTGAATTCCGGAAAAATTCATAATTTAGCTTGTTTTAAGTGATTAATGTCTTCGATTGAATGTTAAAATTTAAAACACTTGGCTAAGGCAATCGATTGCCGTCGAATAGCATTAGCGGCCCTCTGATATCATTTTTTTTCGAGAAAAAGATTCAGAGGGTTTTTTTATGTTGGAGAGCCGTTCAGGCTTTCTTTGGAATAAAATCCATCTGCGATTGTGAGGTAATTTTTCATCATATGATTAAGTTTAATTGGTTGAAGATTTACTACTAATGGTTATGGCAGTTTTCGCTTTATTATACGTGTAAAAAGCGTCATTGAATTCACAAATAGTTTTTAACTCCTGTTCAAGGCTTGCAGACCTGGCGAATGTAGATGTGAAATGTTTTGATTGGATGCTTTGATCAGTGAACAATATTTTCACCTTGAACCGGTCCCCCAATATTTTTGCCGCTTCACCGAAGGTTACGTCCTCAAAAGACAAATCATTTTGAGCTATCCAGGTCGTGTAGTTTTTGGCCTCTATGTTGTTTTGACTTGACGTAGATTTTTGCGTATCAAAAGTAATCTGCTGATTGGGAACAATAATACCCAGCACTTTATCATCATTACTAACTTTAACCCTGCCCCTGGTAACGGTTACCGAAATGGTTTTGTCACCCGGAACCGCTTTAACGTCAAATGCTGTACCTAATACCGTTGTCTGTACTTTGCCGGTATGTACAATAAAGGGTTTTAGGTTGTTGTGCTTGATGTCAAAAAAGGCTTCGCCTGTAAGATATACTTCGCGTTTAGTTAAGCCGTCAAACGACGAGGCATAACTAAGCTTGCTACCATAACTTAAAATTACCCTGCTTCCATCAGGCAGAACAAGAAACCGGTTGGGTTTTTGCTTTTGGGCTGCGTATAATGGAGCCGGTTTTAGAGCCGATTTTTTATGCAAAAAAAGAACCCCAATGCCACAGATACCCATTACTATTGCCGCGGCAGCGATTTTTAAGATGCGAGCCTTTAAGGGAATTACTTTTTTATCAACATCGGTTTGTTTATCGATATTTTCCCAAATTGAGGTATGTATCTCTTCCTTAATCTTCGCCTTCTGATCATCATTCAATAGAGAAATAACATCAGGTTCGGCAGAAAATAAATCGTAATATTTTACCAAGAACTGTTGTTCCTCATCTGTTGCCTTGTCATTAATATATTTATGCAACAATTCAAGAAAATATTGCTTGTCCATTTAAAACAGGTTATACTATTGGTTATGAGTATGACCCGTAAATAGGTAAAAGTCCCACTGGGTGAGAAAATTTTTTTGGGGATGTTGATCAGCTTTGGTCCAGAAATAAAAAGATCAATAAAGTAAGGAAGGGCAGTAATGACACTTTTAATTTTTCAATAGCTTTTCCTAGTTGATTTTGAACTGTTTTTCTTGTGACACCTAATTGTTTCGCAATGTCTTTGGTAGGTAAATCATCTTGAAAGTGAAGGCGAAATATAATTTGTCTTTTGGGAGGAAGCGTATTCAAAAGCATTTCATAGGACATTAAAAATTCCTTCCAAAGCAAATTGCTGTCTGCTTGCTGATGGGTTGCAGGTAAATCCTCAAGGGCATCAAGGAATGGATGGATGGGTTTCTGCTTGTCAACCAGTTTAAACACCTTATTACGTATAGCGACATTTAAATAGGCCGGCAAATTAATAATATGAAGGCTTTCTTTTTTGAGCCAGATATGAGTAAATATTTCTTGAACAATATCTTTAGCCTGATCTGCATCTTTTAAACGTTTATACGCTTCAGAATATGCTTGCTCCCAATACTTTTCATATAGCAAATTAAATGCATGTTTACTGCCTTGTTCTATTTGCTGCATTAATAGAACATCATCAGTAAGATTTAATTCGACTGGGTCCTTCATTAATTTTAATATTTACAGCGCCCAACCTCATTGAAATAACTAATTCTCTATTAGTCAACAAAACTTCAATGCGGAGCAGGAAACTATATATTAGGTTTTAATTGTATTGCTAATTTAAATTTATAAAATCGTTAACCAAATTAAATTTGAAAATAATTGTCAAAAAAACACTCATTAATGATTTAACCTTAAGAATAAAACTGGTTACGCACGAATTTGCATATCAACGTGTTATTTATGGTTATATTAATTAGACTTTATTTTATACAAATCCGACATTCTTCAACGGCATATTGAGCATTCTTACCAATATATTCTTCACGACATTGAAAATTGCATGGCATAGTAATTTTCCATTTCACAAAAAATAGCGACCAGGTTGGCTAATCGCTATTCAATTTAGTTTTGCACTTATTTTTACCAGAAAACAGTATAGAGCGCCGTTAAAATAGTACATATAGTAAGTGCTCCGAGCGTAGATGCACGGTTGGCCTTGAACATAATTACGTCCACTTAGTTATAACAACTACTTTCCGATACAAAAAGTAAAATAACGCTGATTATCAAAAAATTACAAAGCTTGAGTAACAAATAAGTAACAAAAACACGACCAATTTTTCAGGACACTATTGATGGTGCTCAATGTGTAAAACTTGCCAATAATATTCATTTCTTTCATTATCAGACAGACATCAGGGTTTGTTATGGTACAAACCTCAAACATTTTATAGACCATTTGCAGAAAACCCACGGCTTTGTAAAATGCGTTATCCGGTTTGTTTAAGTTTGGCTTCCATACACATGGTCGTATGGGGTACAGCCCGCAGTCTTTCTAATGGAATAAGGTTGCCGGTAACCCGGCAAATACCATACGTTTTATTTTGAATTCGGACCAATGCGGCCTCCAACTGTTCAATAAATTTTTTTTGACGTGCGGCTAATTGGCTGGTTTGTTCCTTTTCCAGTGTGGCAGAGCCATCTTCCAGCGTTTTGCCGGCGATCACGCTGTCATCGCCATTGCTATTCGCGGAACTAAGAGCCGCCGTTAGTTCATTTAATTCTTCTCGTGCAGCATGAAGCTTAGTTTCGATCAATATTTTAAATTCGTTTAATTCGTTGTCATTGTACTTTGTTTTCTTTCTCTCTTTTTCCATAATGGCTAACAACAAAAAAGATCGTGGCTAGTTTGCTGTATGATTAAATCCAGATTGTGACCTTTTTTGCGCCGATTCCACAATAACAGATCTATCTGAATTATATGAGTTAAAATTACAGTTAAATGATTAAGGCAACTCCAATAAAATTTACGGTACCCGGCAATATTTTCTTTAAACATCACGTGTCAATTAAACCGATTTATTTAATTTTTTTGTCGCCGGCCCCAGTAGAATTTCGTCACGCGGGGTGGTACCAGGATAATATATTTCCCTTAC
>JAICXZ010000558.1 GCA_025934475.1 Mucilaginibacter sp.
TCCAACCGGGTTCGGGAACGTTGCCCTGAAAGTAGCTGCCCCCGTCTCCTGGTTAATCTGACCGCCGACTGTTTCCACGCGCCCTTTCTCGGGATAATCAGTACCATCAGACAGGACAAGCGATACCTCCGGCAATTGCTTTAGCTTGGCTTCAACTGTGCTGCCTTTATATTGGCGAGAGAAATCAAGTAACTGTTTTTCATTCAGCGAGAAATAGGCGTATACCTTTTTGATGTTAGACACCGTCGTGAGCGGTGATGCCGTCGTGCTGTTCACCAAACTACCCAGGCGGTAGGGTATTGCACCGGCAACACCGTCAACCGGGCTGGTTATGATGGTGTAGGCTAGATTGGTACGGGCATTGGCCAAGGTGGTTTTGGCCTGCAATAAAGCAGCCTCCTTCACTTTCAAGGCATCTTCGGCCGATTTAAGCTCATATTCGCTAATGATCTCCTTTGCCACCAGCGGTTTTGTCTTTTCAACTTGCAGCTTGGCAGTATTCACATCTGCCTCAGCACTATTGATTGCCGCTAGTGCGTTCTTCACATCCTGCTCATATTGTGGCGCATTGATCTTAAAGAGTAACTGGCCTTTTTTTACGGTTGCGCCTTCATCAAAATAGATCTTTTCGATATAACCATCAATCTTCGGGCGAATCTCGATGTTCTGCTGGCCCTGCAAAGTGGCGGGGTATTCGGCTTGCAGCGTTGTATTGTGCGTGGTTACTTTCAATACCGGGTATGCCTGAGCAGTTGGACTTGCAGCCTCAGCATTTTGATTGGCGGTGTTATTGTGACAACCGGAATTTATGAAAACGATCAAACCGAAAGCAAAAGCAGTAACTAGTGATTTCCCGGGTGATACCGATCGCTTTGATCTCAAATGATTAAGTCGCATTTTGTTGTTAAAGGAGGCGTTAGCTGTTGTGTGCGCGCAAATTTGCATTATTGCCCGCAAAATTCTTAATTCATATAGACGAATAGTGATAATAGCATCTATTTAATTGAAATTCGATTTAGCATTAAAAAATCTCATGCTCAAAATTACTTTCGCCATTGTTTCTTGAAAATGGGTAAATACGGCATTATGAGGAGTTGTTTGCGACAACGATGGTAGCCTAATCGTTTTTATTTTTGGACTCCTCATTCGGCTTATCCCCGCGAATACTTTCGTGAAGCGCCTGTATAAAGGCGTTTCTAATCACACCAGGGAAGGTTTCCCAGCTGCTTGGCTTAGGGTCGTTGACATTGCCGTGCAGGGCAACGCAAGCCTTAGCACAATCAACGCCAAAACAATTAGGATAAGAGCTATATAGGTAACTTTCCAGCCGCGAATGGTGCTTTTTACTTTAGCCACATTCAACGGGCTGTCTTTTTTTACCCATATCATTTCAGATAAACGGTAAAATTCGTTTATTGTTTATCAATGCCGTTGGCTTGCAGGGGCAAAGCCAAGGTTGGATGCCATTTCAAAATCGAACATTTCATCGTCCGGTTTTGGTACAAAGTCCATTTCAAATGGCCTGCAATTTTTTATTTATCAGTAAGTTAGCTATCTGGAACACCGATTGAGGTGTTTGATGCACTTGAATTCGTATACTTTCCATATCAGCCTGTATGACCTGGCCTCGCTCGGAACGATATTCATCGGGCTCACTTTTGCTTTGCAGCTATGGTTTACCAAGAGCATCAACCGCACTGCAAACCGGTTTCTTGCGCTCGCTCTGGGAGTGATGGTTTTACGGATGACTTGGATATTGGCCATCGACATCCGGTTGGAAACATACTTGCCTGGTTGGGACCAGCTGCCAATGCAATTTTTACTGGCGCTGGGTCCGCTGATCTATTTTTATGTGTTGAAAATAACACGGCCGGAGTATAAACTTAAGCGGAAAGATCTGCTGCATTTTAGTCCGGTATTACTCGAACAAGCTGCATTGGCATTGGAGATCAGGGAAAGCACGGTGACAGGCGCAGCTACCTATGCCACGTCGGCCTTTCAGCAATTAAACCCGGTATTACAGCTGTTCATATTCATTTCGATAATAACCTACCTGTACCACTCTCATAAACTCATAAACAATTTTTACAGGCAATTGCAGCCTGTTTTAATGGATCGGTCCCGTCTTGAATTCCGGTGGTTGCGTCGCTTGCTGGCTGCTACCGCTTTGTTGTGGTTGGTGTGGATAGCTTATGCCGTAGTCGATTATTTTGGTTATGGTAGCCAATCAGAGATACATGTTTATTATCCTTTTTACATCTTTTTAGGCGTAATCATTATATGGACAGCAGCCGCGGCTTTCTTAAGGCCACAAGCCGGAATGCTGCTTCAGTCGTCTCCGTCCCCAAAACCGTTGCCTCCGGCCGAACTGAGAGCAAAAGGTGCCTGGCTTAAGAAGGCGATGGCAAGCAATCAATATTACCAGGATCCGGAATTAAACCTGAGTTCACTTGCTGAAAAACTTAGCATACACCCCCACGAACTATCCCGGATCATCAATATAGCGCTGAAGAAAAACTTTAATGATTTCATCAATGAATACCGCATCCGGGATGTTGCATCGAAAATGCAGGACCCGGCTTACACCCGGATAACCCTGCTGGGTATGGCATATGACGCGGGATTTAATTCTAAGGCCACTTTCATCAGGGCCTTCAAACAATCGACGGGAAAAAGCCCTGCAGAATATAAGCGCGAACTCGAAAAAGAGGTCTCAACTTATCATTTGCAACCTCACTCCCAAGCGAGACAGATAATTTTAGTTCCTGAAGGCCCCGCGTGGTCTCATGAACAATTAAATTACAATTATATGTTTCGCAATTATTTAAGGATAGCCTGGCGCAATATCATTCGGCATAAGCGCTACAGTATTATCAATGTTATGGGGCTGGCCCTCGGCATCTGCGGGTGCCTTATTATTTACCTGGTAGCAAGTTTTGAATTTAGCTTTGACACGTTCCACCCTGATAAGGAGCGCATTTATTGCATCGATGGAAGTATAGCAGGCAGTCCTGATCCACTCAATGATCATTGGAATTGTGTGCCCGCGCCAATGCCCGATGCGATGCGTAACGAGATGACAGGTCTGGAAACTGTAGCAGCTTTTCAGCACTACAACCCCAAAACAACAATAAAACAGGGAAACAAAACCATTAAAAAATTCGATGGAACAAACGCGATCATTACTCAGCCTGATTATTTTGACATTTTGCAATACACCTGGCTGAGTGGCGATAAAAGAACCTCGCTAAATAAACCGATGAGCGTAGTACTTACACAAAACCGTGCAAAAACCTACTTCGGCGACTTGTCGCCAGCCGAGATGATAGGCAGAACCAGAGCCTACGATGATTCGCTTACCGTAACAGTTACAGGCATCCTGAAGGATTGGAATAAAAACTCCGATTTCGATTTCTCATAATTTATATAATTCAGTACTATCAGCAATAGTGTATAAAAAAGTCAAATACAGATTTATAATTGGCATATACTTAATCATGGCAGCAAGGAA
>JAICXZ010000510.1 GCA_025934475.1 Mucilaginibacter sp.
ACGGTGTGGAAATTGATGAAGAGGTGATCGCGTTAAAACCATTGTTTAATCTTCAGGCCGAATTATCGCACCTGCCACAAAGCCACGAATTCCTGGTTGAATCATTCAGAGCAAAGGATGGGCATCATCTCGTTTTTTATCCTTTTGAAGGCAGGCTGGTGCACGAGGGTATGGCTTCTTTGCTGGCCTATCGCATATCCAAAATCAGGAATTTCTCGTTCTCCATCGCTATGAATGATTACGGTTTCGAATTGCTGGCTGATGAAGACATCCCGATTGAACAGGCGCTTGAGGATACTGATTTCTTTTCGATTGATGGCCTGCTTGATGATATCCAGCAAAGTCTCAACGCCAATGAAATGGCCCGCAGGCGTTTCCGCGACATCGCCCACATAGGAGGGTTGATATTTACCGGTTATCCGGGTCAGCCGGTAAAGAACAGGCATTTACAAGCCTCTTCCTCCCTGCTTTTTGATGTGTTTACCGAATACGATCCGAAAAACTTGCTGGTTCGGCAAGCTTACAATGAGGCACTTGCTTTTCAGCTGGAAGAATTCAGGTTGCGAGAGGCTTTGCAACGTATACAAAAGCAGACAATAATTCTTAAAGAGATTTATCATCCAACCCCGTTTGCCTTCCCCATTATGGTAGACAGTCTGGGTCGGGAAAGGCTAACCACTGAAACCATGGAGGAACGCATCGCACGCCTTACCAGGTTTGATGATGACGACCAAACCCGCACTCCGCGAAAAAAAGAGCCTGAAAATAAAAGGTTTACAAGAAAAAAGGGACTTTAAACTTGTCAGTCGCAAACTTTCATAATAAGAAAGTGTTTATACTACAACGAGCTGAAAATAAAGCTTAAGGAAAGATTAGCTAAAGAGGAGAGGATTTATAAGATCGAAATTACACAAACCATAGAGAACATCGCTGAGAACCGCAATGCATCACCCTTGACAACGGTGCTGGTCTGATATGTTAATCAAATAATTTTTTTCCTCGTGTTATTACCACAGCAATGATAAGCACGATTGGTAAAACTGTTATGATTACTCCGACTAATGTTAGATTATTCATGGCTGGGCCGTTTTTATATTAAGTATAAAGTGAATAAATAATGCAAAAATCGTGCCTTGAAGGCTAAATCTTTGCTGTTTACCTATTTGACCTGTTTTAAAGCAAAAGGTTTAAAATATGGTCTTCCTTGCGTGTATATTATTCTACAAAGTTGCAACCGAAAATACTTTAACGGGTAACTAATTACCCACTGCAAATCAGCCCGATATTACCAGTTGACTAAACTGTCCTGTTTTATAATCAATTAGGTTTAATAGCCGCCAGCCGATGAAACAAGGCCTCTCAACACTTTTATTTCTTAAATTTATGTAAGGTTTCGCCGATGGGTCCGTCTATTGGTTTAATAAAGCTACATAACATCATGAAAATCAATACAAAAAAGTTTTGCACATTATTGCCGATTTTGTTAGTAACAGCATTTGCGTCATGCAGCCGGGGACAATCAAAAGGTGGTGCAGTAGCGGGAAGCTCGGAGGACGCTAAAACCTTCCCCGATGCAAAACCCAACAGTTACTGGAAAAAGGTGCTGTCTAACGAAACCTATTATATTATGGTTGAGAAAGGAACCGAACAACCATTTCACAACCCATATTGGGATAATCACGAAAAGGGTATTTATATAAGTGCGGCGACTGGCAAACCTCTTTTCAGCTCGGACGCGAAATTTGACTCAGGCACCGGGTGGCCAAGCTTCTTTAAGCCCCTTGATCCTAAAGCTATCATGATCGTGAAAGACTATTCAGACGGGATGGAGCGCGATGAGGTGGTGGAGCGCAGCACAGGCTTACATCTTGGGCATGTATTTGACGATGGTCCGGCTCCTACGGGGTTGCGGTACTGTCTTGACTCTTACGCGCTTAAATTTGTTAAGACGAAATGACAAAAGCATCGGCACAGGCAGCCATTATAAAATACTAAAAACCAAATAATTCAATTTTTTTTAGAACTTTGAACCGCGAAAACAAAAACTTCGTAATTAATACAGTTTTGCGATTTTAATTTCATGATCATACTCGTTTTCTTCCTGTGCCACTGGTTTTTGTCGCTGTTTTTTCAGACTTTTTTTCTGCACCGGTATGCATCCCATAAGATGTTCAAAATGAACAAATTTTGGGAGCGGGTATTTTATTTCTGTACGTTCTTTTTCCAGGGCTCCTCATTCCTGAATCCCCGGGCGTATGCAATCATGCATCGCATGCACCACGCGTATAGCGATACAGAAAAAGATCCGCATTCGCCGCATTTTATTAAAGACGTCTTTGGTTTGATGTTGAAGACAAAAGACATCTACATTTCATACCAGAGATATAAAGTGGAGCCAGAGCTGCAGTTTCGCGACCGCTACCCCACATGGTCATTTGTGGACCATATAGGCGACCACTGGGTTAGCCGCATCACATTTGGCGTTTTCTATACCATATTTTATATCCTGTTTGCCACGCATTGGTGGATGTTCCTGTTGTTGCCGATCCACTACCTGATGGGACCCATTCATGGGGCCATTGTTAACTGGTGCGGTCACAAATACGGCTACTCCAACTATGATAATGACGACCATAGCAAGAACACCTTGCCCTTCGATTTCCTCATGATGGGCGAGCTGTTCCAAAACAATCATCACAAACGCCCCAATGATGCCAATTTTGCCAAGAGATGGTTCGAATTTGATCCTACTTACCCTGTGATGAGGCTGCTGCACTGGCTTAAGATTATTAAATTGAGGAAGGTCTAGGCGAAGACACAGCATCAACCGCTTGCCTTTACCAAAAATATTCTTTCGTACAATCTGCTTCCCGATATTCCTCGTATGTTTAAGTAACGTTGCCGTTAGGGCGACGGCTTAAACTAGAATCAAAATGGATATTCACTCACTTATCTGGCTGATTGTTTATAGCTTGGCCGCCTGCTGTATTATCATGGTATTTGTGTGGCTGTGGGCACATCGTATTAAAAACGCCGGCGTGGTCGACATTTTCTGGTCGTACAATTTCCCGGTTATTGCGATTATCCTTTTGCTGCTCGCACCGGGATTTGAAACGCGGAAGTTACTGATCTGTGGGATGGTGATTATCGCTGGGTTCCGGCTTGGAACTCATATCCTTACCCGGACCGTTCGCCACATTCACGAAGAAGAGGGTCGTTACCAGCAATTGCGCAAGGAGTGGGGGCCAAATCCAGACAGAACATTTTTTTGGTTTTTTCAGGCGCAGGCGTTGTCAAATGTGATCCTGGCTATACCATTTTTTGTGATATGCATGAATGCTTCGACGATAATCTCGCCACTGGAATATGCAGGAGTGGCTTTGTGGGTGGTTAGTGTTTTGGGCGAGTCTATTGCCGATGCACAACTGCGGGCTTTTAAGAAAGACTCGGGAAACAAGGGCAAGGTTTGCAGCCATGGGCTTTGGAATTACTCGCGCCATCCGAATTATTTTTTTCAATGGATGATGTGGATGGCCTATTTCGTATTTGCGCTGGCATCGCCTTACGGGTATATGGCGATCATTAGTCCGGCGATTATACTTTATCTTTTACTCCGGGTTACCGGCATTCCAATTACGGAAGAACAATCTATCCGTTCACGGGGTGATGTGTTTAGGGAGTACCAGAAAACAACGAGTGCTTTTGTGCCGTGGTTTAAGAAAGGTTAAACGTTTTACGTGATACGTTATATGTTTTATGCCGGTCG
>JAICXZ010000219.1 GCA_025934475.1 Mucilaginibacter sp.
AACGAACCAATGACTCGGTGTCGTCGGGATCAGCTTCAATGTCAGTTAACACAACAACCCTTAGCTTCGTTATGGGTTGTGCTGCCAGTTTCGCTGGCATACCCAGCAGAATCGAGGCTGCGGTGAGTAGCAGTAAATAAATCTTTTTCATATGCCTGGTTTAATTTGGTTTATAATTGATGTTATCCATCAAATTTAAATTCTCATCAAGCACAAAATAGGGCTTATTCCCAATTATGAGCCTGCAATCGCCTTCTTCCAGCCTTCATAGTATAACTGCACCTTGCCTTCGTTTGATGGTGTGTATGTTGTTCTCTTCTGTTGCAGATTGCGTAAATCTTCAATGCTTTTGAAAACACCTGATTCCAAACCTGCAAGATAGGCCGCCCCCAATGCTGATACATCTGCAATGCCGATATTAATTACTTTCTTGCCCAGCAAATCGGCAAGGAACTGCACGATAAATTGGTTCGAACTAATTCCCCCGTCAATCATGAGTTGGTCTAAAAAAACACCGGCATCTTTCTCCATAGCCGTTATCACATCTTTTATTTGGTAGGGTATACTCTCTAAAGCAGCCCGCACAATATGGCTTTTGCCTGTGCTGAATGTAAGTCCGGTTATCGATGCCTTTCTGCTCATGTCCCAATGCGGGGCGCCTAATCCGCTGAATGCGGGAACTAAATATACGCCACCGTTATCTGCTAAACTGGTGGCAATTGCCTCCGTTTCTTTGCTTTCGGTAAATATGTTCAGTTCATTCTTCAGCCATTCGATAGTAGCGCCGCAAGTAACTATCACGCCTTCCAGCGCATATTGAACGGTATCTCGTGTGCTCCAGCAAACAGTGCTCACCATGCCGTTATCGGAATATTGTACTTTGTCGCCAACGTTCATCAGGATGGAGCAGCCGGTGCCGAGCGTTGCTTTTGCTGTGCCGGTACTAAAACAACCCTCGCCAAATGCGGCCGAATGAGAATCGCCTATCATTGCCGATATAGCAATTGGTTTCCCCAGTAATCGGTTAAAGTCAGTCTCGCCAAAATGATAGGAGGAAGGTTTACATTCAGGCAGATTTAACGTCGACAGGTTAAATAGCTCAAGCAGCTCATTATCCCAAGCGAGTGTGCTGAGATTGAAAAACATTGTCCTTGAAGCGTTGGTATAATCGGTACAATAGGATTCACCATCCGATAATTTATAAAGCAACCATGTGTCGACTGTCCCAAAATAAGCTTCGCCCGAGTCAACAGCCTGCTTTATTTTATCTACATTTTCATAGAGCCAAATCAATTTGGTTCCAGAAAAATAAGGGTCAATAATCAAACCTGTTTTTTCTTTGATGGTCTGATCCAGGCCTTGCTTTTTCAGTCGTTCGCATATCTCTACCGACCGTTTGCACTGCCACAAAACAGCATTGTATAAAGGTGTTCCCGTTTTATCCCAAACGATAAATGTCTCGCGCTGGTTCGATATGCCACAAGCTTTTATTTGCTTAACATCTCCGCCCTGGTCTTTAAAAGCCTGGATGCAGGATGATACCGAAGCCAGCGCGTTGTTTAATATTTCATCCGGTACCTGTTCTGCAAAACCATTGGTGTGATAGGACGTCAACGACTCAACAGATCTTGCGACAGCTTCGCCCTTTTCGTTAATCAAAAGCGTTTTAGTGCTGCTGGTGCCCTGATCAATAGCCAGTATATATGAAGATATTGTAGTCATTATTCGCCCTTATTATTCGCTTTATCTATGATCACTGCTGCCAGAATTACCAGGCCCTTTACCACTTGTTGCCAGAAGGGAGAAACATTAAGCAGCACTAAGCCATTATTCAGCACACCAATGATAACCGCGCCCAGCACGGTACCTAATATTGTTCCCCGGCCACCTGAAAGTGAAGTTCCGCCAATCACGACAGCAGCTATAGAGTCGAGTTCGTAGCCAACTCCAGCATTAGGTTGCGCTGCATCCAGCCTGGAGGTTACTATAAGTCCCCCTACGGCTGCCAAAGCTCCGGCGATAGTATACACGGCTATTTTTACCCGGTTGATGTTGATGCCAGAAAGCCGGGCTGCGTTTTCATTGCCGCCAATAGCATAAATGTAACGCCCGATTTTTGTTTTGTTGGTGACAAGGATTGCCGCTATCACAACCACGCCAGAAATCCACACAGGTAACGGTATACCAAGGAACCAACCAGTGCCCAGATAGGAAAAATTGCGCTCAAGCCCGGTAATAGGAAAACCTTTGGTCCATAGCATCGTCAAGCCTCTGGCAATCGTGAGCATAGCTAGCGTGGCCACAAACGGCGGTACTTTAAACCGGGTGATCGTCCATCCGTTAAACCAGCCCAGCACCGATCCAACCAATATTCCAGCAAGACAAGCCCCCAGGATGGTAAAACCCATATATAAGTTGAAAGAAGAAAACTCTACACCATTTTTTAGCAGACCTGCCGTTATGGCACCACCCAAAGCCAGGATAGAACCAACAGAAAGATCGATGCCGGCCATCAGCACCACCAGAGTCATGCCAGTTGATATGCAGATATTTACCGAGATCTGGCGCATTACATTCCATACATTGGTAACAGTCAGAAACTTATCTGACAGCAAACTAATGATGGCACAAAGCACAAAAAGCGCTATCAGCGGCTGCAGTTTGGCCAGTTGTTGTTTGTAATCTTTTGTTGTGGTCGTCGCCTGCATTAATGGTTTGTTTTTGGTATAGCTTCTGAAAGTATCTTGTCTTCGGTGGCTTCATCGGTGGATAGTTCGGCTGTAATACAGCCTTCGCACATCACCAGTATCCGGTCGGCAATGGCGAGTATCTCGGGCATTTCTGAGGATACAACTATGATGCCCATACCTCCATCCGCCAACTGCATAATCAGCTTATATATCTCAGTTTTTGCGTGTATATCAATACCGCGCGTCGGTTCATCGAGCATTAAAACAGAAGGTTTTGTGGCCAGCCATTTCGCCAAGACGATCTTCTGCTGATTGCCGCCACTGAGATTTTTAACCAGTTGCTTTTGCGACGATGTTTTAATGCGAAGGTCTCCGATATATTTTCCGGCGAGTGATGCTTCCTTGCCATCATCCAACATTCCACCAGTTTGCAAATTATGAAGCGTGGTGATGCTGATATTCTGTTTAACATTGAGTCCCAAAACAAGGCCATCCTTTTTCCTGTCCTCTGGTACCAAGGCAATGCCTGCCTTAATTGCATCGGCAGGAGAGGAGAATTGGTGTTTTTTCCGGTTGATCGAGATAGACCCCGTAGCTTCATTTGCATGAAGGCCGAAAATCGTCTCAAGCAGTTCCGTACGGCCAGCACCCATTAAGCCAAATATGCCAAGTACTTCTCCGCGATGAAGATTAAAGGAGACGTCTTTTAATAACTTTGTATCCTTGCTGCCTTCTTTGAGCAAGGAAAGTTCGCTTACTGCTAATAATTCTCCAGCGGCTGCCTTCTGACCATTTTTTTGCGCAAGGATGATTTCGCGCCCAACCATCTTTTGGATAAGTCCGTCGTGCCCGATGCCTTTCATTTCGCCCGATTCGATGAACTTGCCGTCCCTTAACACGCTGTAACGGTCGGCAATCGTGAACAATTCATCAAGCTTGTGTGAGATGTAAACAATTACCTTGCCTTCATCCTTTAGGCCAGTAATAATGTCGAACAGTACTTTTACTTCTTTATCGCCTATGGCCGATGTTGGTTCGTCCATGATAATCGCCTCGGCATTGTATAAAAGCGCTTTGGCGATCTCAACTACTTGCTGTTGCCCAACTTTAAGATCGGCCACCATCGCATCCGGACTAACATCAAGCTTTAATCGGGTAAGCAATTCCTGCGTTTTTTGGCGCATTGCCTTTTTATCAAGCAGACCAAAAGGAGTTGTAATTTCGGAACCCAGGAAAATGTTTTCGGTTACAGAAAGATGCGGTACCAGGTTTAGCTCCTGGTGGATAATGGCAATGCCTTTGGCCTGCGCATCTTTGGTGTTTTTGAAACGAACGGGTTCACCTTTAAAGATGATCTGCCCTTCATAATCAGTATAAACACCCGAAAGTATTTTCATCAGGGTGGATTTACCAGCCCCGTTTTCGCCAATAATCGCATTCACTTTCCCCGCATGCAGTTCAAGACATACCTTGTCCAGCGCGGTAACGCCTGAAAAACTTTTGGATATGTTGTCAGCAATAAGCAAGGTTATCGTGTTTTGTCGTTAATGTATGGTTTGGACTGCGACCGGTATTGCTTCAATTTGTGACAAATTCAAATGCGCTTTATTTAGTTCGATAGCGCTGGTAAAAGTCACATCGTCGCCCACTTTTAATTGTTTTACCACTGGCAATACTTTAACCCTGATGATCTTATTGATCTCGGCCGAGACATTGTTAAAGTCCATGGTATTATTGAAATCGTTGATGTTGACCATCCCGCTGGCATCCCTCACCGCATTGCCAAATATGAAAAGGGTAGCGATTTTGATTTTTTGATCCGGAAGTCTAGTGATTGATAATGTTATATCGTCTTCCCCAATGGCTTTAACGTTTCCTTTTCCCTGGATAAGGAAATAGCGCAGATTGCCTATCCCCAGTGCATGTGAATACTTATCGAACGCCTGTCGGGGATTCGAAGAGAGCATAGGTATCAGCGTGTCAATATCGACAGCGTTGTGAAGGCCCGGCGTCAACTTTTTGGTCCAGAAATTCTCTGCATACTTTGCTGCATCGAAAGTTTTAGCAGATTGCTCAGCTTTAACTTCGTCAAGCTTTTTGAAGTACACCGATTTGTAGGCAACCAAGATAAAGACAATTGCTGCAATTGCGTATTTAAGCACACTTTTACCCATTGTCATTCCTTTTTACCGTAACCAGTATAATCGTTTACATTTTCCTGTGTAACCAGCTCAACTTCTACAGGCATCTTTTTCGGGAAATCGCGTTTGCCTTTAAAATATTCGTCAGCATACATGGCAGCTGTTTTGGCTATCACTTTCGGAAACTGCATGCCGGTAGCCAATATCTTTTTAGCCTGAATGGATTCGATGACGTCTTGTGCGCCATCAAAACCAAAAACCTTCACGTCATTAGCCTTACCTGCAGCTACAAGCGCCTGGTAAGCACCCGAGGCCATCGCATCGTTGCCGCAAAAAACGCCGTTAATATCGGGGTGCGCCTGTAATATCGATTCCATCACTTCCATCGCCTTGTTGCGGTCGAAATCGGCGCTTTGCTGAGCTACCATTGTTAAGCCGGGAAAAAAGTCGACAACGCTGTGAAAACCTTTTGACCGGTTCCAGGTATTGTTATCGCCCACCAGTCCGAGAATTTCGACATACTTGCCGCGCTTATTCATCTTTTCGACAAAATATTTCCCGATCGCAACGCAGCCCGAATAACTGTCTGATAATATTTGTGAGGTGGCCGCATCCACTGAATTTACCTCGCGATCCATGCAAAAAACGGGTATTCCGGCAGATTTGGCTTCTTGTACATTGCTCACCGATCCATCAGCATCGGTTGGGTTGAATAATATGGCATTGTAACCAGCGCTTATCGCATTTTCAAAGTTATCGGCCTCAACAGAAGTGTTGTTCTGAGAGTCGAATATCTTGGTTTCATATCCCAGGGCCTGAGCCTGCGCTGCGGCTGTTTGCGCCAGTACGACAAACCAGGGGTTATTGAGCGTTGAAACGATGACGGCTATCTTTTTGTGCTTGCCCGATCCGGCATGATTGCCGCAACTGCAAAGTAGGAGCATCAGCACAAACAGGCAGGCAACAAAAGGTTTTATGGCAAACGAATGCTTCATTTTCTATCCTGGTTACTTTAATAACGCAATAGCTTCTTTGGCTATACCTTTATCTGTTAAACCGTAGTGTGCAAATATTTCTGTTTGGGAGCCTGTGACGGTGTATTCGTCCGGAATGCCCATTATTTTGAACGGCAGGTATGCTTTGTGCTGCAACAAAAATGAGGCGCATGCTTCTCCAAGTCCGCCATTAACGCTATGCTCTTCAATGGTAACAA
>JAICXZ010000242.1 GCA_025934475.1 Mucilaginibacter sp.
CGGCTATTTCTTTTATCAATTTATTATAATACTGTTGGTAGGTCATTTTTCCGTCGTTGATGGACCTCTCGGGTCAATAGTTTAAACTTTTGATTACCTTGACATCGACAGGGGGCTCAATGCATAGCTAATTAAGCCGCTCTAGTGGCGGCCATCAACGTGGGTCATATCCGGATGACGCAATGCCGGAGATAGGAGTAATGAAGATCGGGCCGGTAGAATTGTATTACAAAAGCCTGCCGAAAGCCTGCTCTTAACAAACCAATGCCCAAAAGCAGCAGAATAAAAAACGACGCTGCACTTTGCACCAGCTGATTTACTGATACCCTGGGTTGATTTATGGCTGTCTTGTTTGTTTTTGGGAGTTGGAATCCGCGTTCATTCGCAGGTTTTAGAAAAAAAATTCTGCGGGGCGTGGCCGTTTGTCTTGAGGCAAAAAAAGCATTGGTGATGCTGAAAAACAGGTAAACGGTTAATGTCAGCAACACCTTCATGTGAAGGTTTTTATATTTCATCACAGGCTTCAATAGGTCAAAAGTCAGAAAAATTTGTTTGGAAGACAAGAAAAAGTGTTCAAAAAACAATAAGTAGGTAATTCGATGAATTAATCCTAATTTGGTTATACAAACAGATAACCGCCTTTTAATCATTAAACTACTATCGCTATGAAAAAGTATTTACTCTTACTCCTTTCGCTCCTTTGCTCGATATGTGCACTTTGTCAAAGCAAAATGGCTTGCTGCTCTAAGGAATCGGCTACAAAGCAATTTGCGATGCTGGCTTCCGATAAGAAATTTGTGATGGCTCACCCCAACCCGCGACCCTATCATTTCCAAAGCACTATCGGCACAGCCATTACCTATAAAACTGCTGATGGCAAGGATGCCAACGCCTTCGAGATGAAAGCTAAAAAACCTACAGATAACTGGCTCTTCGTGATCCACGAATGGTGGGGATTGAATGATTTTGTGAAACACGAATCCGAAAAACTTTATACCGACCTGGGTGACGTAAACATCCTCGATCTTGACTTATACGACGGCAAGGTAGCCACTACCCGCGAAGATGCCGGCAAGTTTATGCAAGCTGTGAAAGAAGACCGCGCAGTTGACATCGTCAAAGGCGCCATTGCCTACGTTGGCCCAAAGGCACGCATTGCCACCATCGGCTGGTGTTTTGGCGGGGGCTGGAGCCTGCAAACCGCTATCATGACCGGCACACAAGGTATTGGCTGTGTAATGTACTACGGCATGCCCGAGCAGGATGTAAATAAACTCAAAACCCTGCATGAAGATGTGCTGGGGAACTTCGCCAACAAAGATGGCTGGATCAACCCTAAGGTAGTGGGCCAGTTTGCCGACAATATGAAAGCTGCCGGTAAAAAACTCTATCTCCACCAATACGACGCCGACCACGGCTTCGCCAACCCCAGCAACCCTATTTATGATAGCGCGGCAACTAAAGATGCTTATGGTAATACCGTAGCGTTTTTGAAGGCGAGACTGAAGTAAATGCTATTTTGTCTGAATCAGAATTTTCGGTAATTAAAGAATGAACAGAATTCTGAAAATTTTAAAATTCTGTAAATTCTGATTCAGACAAATAATCAATACTTCTGATAAACATTATACAACACATTCAAATCCAGCTGACTCAACTGCGGATTGCTATCCTTCTGCACAAAATGCCGCTTGAAAGCTACAATCGCCGCGTTCAGGTTTGAAGTATCATACCCTATTAACCGCAGTGCCGTAGCATAGTCGAAATTATCCGGCGCCAGTTCCAGCACATCGTCGCTCCAGTAGCCGTAACCATGTTCTGCCATTACTTGCCATGGGAAATAAGGTCCCGGGTCGGGTTTACGCGAGGGAGCTATGTCCTGGTGACCAATAAAATTAGCCCGCGGAATATTGTATGTCTTCTTCAAGTACCCAAGCAGCGCCAGCATACTGCGCACCTGCGCATCGGTATAAGGCTCATTGCCGTTATTATCAATCTCGATTCCTATCGAGCAGCTATTCATGTCCGTCACACTACCCCAGTGGCTTACACCTGCCTGCCACGCCCGGAGGTAGTCGTTCAGCATGTGGTACACCTTGCCGTCCTTGGCCACTACGTAATGGGCGCTCACCTGCGTCCTGGCAATAGTGAAAGTATGCAGCGTTTGCCCGATGCTATCCTGCGCCGTAAAATGGATGATCACATAATTAGGCTTGCGCATATTAAAGTTCACCGTACCTACAAATGCCGATGGCACCACTGCTCCGGAGCTATCCGTCAACGTCGCAGGTTGAGCCAGTTCTATCACTTTGGCAATCGAATCTGTATGATGCTTGTAAAATTGATCGGTAGCGTAGTAGCGGCCTTTGGCAGCGCACGAGGCGAGGACAAAGGCGAAAGGTAAAAGGCGAAAGGTAGAAAACTTCTTCATTATAGCTAAGGTAACAATTAAGAAGAGAATGTGTTGGGGGTAGGGCGTTCGTTCCTGTCTGACAAAATCGGTGTCAACCTAAGCTTGTCGAAGGCGGCGCGACGGCCTGCCCACCATGCTTCACTGACTGACATTTAGCCGTCAGCGACTCGAACAAAAAAATGCACGATAAATCCATCGATATCCGACACTCCTTCTACAAACTGCTACTGCTACTTCCTCATCTTTCGGACTTATGCGGACTTACGCGGACTTCCGGATCAATAACCTTTCTCCTTTAACCTTTTGCCTTTCTGCTTTTTTTTAAAGTATTTATATATATTTGGCTAAGGATGATCTAAACCCCCAAAACAAAAAATGAAAAAATTACTTATCAGTGCGGCAATGCTCGCATTCCTGGCCTTCGCTACAGTAGCTAATGCTCAAAGAGTTAAACTCGTTAGCGGCGATCCGTCTGTTTTAAAATCCGAAACTGCCATTGCTTTTAAATTTACTTATGATAATATGGCCATTGGTAAATTCGAGAACGGACAGGATTACATCGACAAGAAAAAAGCCGAGTACAATGCCAAGCAAGAAGGCAAGGGCGACAGGTGGGCCGAGATGTGGGTAGCCAACAGGCAATCGCGCTATGAGCCTAAGTTTATTGACCTGTTTTTAAAATACAGCAACATGAACGAGAAGAAGGATGCCAAGTACACCCTCATCTTCCATACATCATGGACCGAGCCCGGTTATAATGTTTACGTGAGCAGGCATAATGCCGAGATCAATGGCGAAGCCACCATTGTTGAAACTGCCGACCCAAGCAAAGTAGTAGCAGTTATTTCGGTAGAAAAAGCGCCAGGCCGTACCTTCGGCGGCGACGATTATGATACCGGAACAAGGCTTACTGAGTCATACGCTGATGCTGGTAAATACATTGCCAAGTTTATTAAGAAATAACTGATAGTATTTAGCTATCATAAAAAAGCCGTCAGTAATGATGGCTTTTTGCTTTTAGGTCTTAGCGGATCGACCACCTCTACTTCGTAAAGAGGATTTTTATTTTTTAGTACAAATTCAAACTCCCTCTTTGCGCGGCAGAGAGGGACGACGGTCGCCCATCGGCGGCAGTCGGGGTGAGTCGACGAGAGCCTATTGTTTAAACCAACTGTTTTCAGTGTCACCATCCTACTTTAGCCGACAGAAATTGCCCACACCGAAACGGTGTAAAAGGGGCAGTAAGTAGTAAGTGTAAAAAATGACCGATACACTAAGTGTTCATTCTCGCGCGCCTGCCACTGGGTATTTTTTTGCAATTAGCTGATATACAGTATCGCATTTTTTTGAAGCAGTGCAAAATCGATGCAAAACCCCCTCTTTTCGTGAACATGACTTAGTGTAAATACAGGCTGGAGATTAGATATACTTTTCATTATAGCCGTGATTACTAATCTCCAGTCACTAATCTCTAACTCCCACTGACAAACCCCTGTCAGCACCTTCCTCAAATCATTTTCGTTAATTTGTATGTATTCTTTCACTGCCGAAAATGCCTGAACGCACCCGTTCTGAGGTGGCAGTCAAACCAACTATTTGTGAAAATAATTGAAACGTTCTTTGACGTCATTTGCCACTTTATTTACCGTGTTTTCACCGTCCCCAATCGGGTGTTTTCACCGTTGGACAATTTTCCGTCCACGCGGGGTCTCCCATCGGGGACCCTGCGGCGAACAGACTAGAGTGAGAGCTAAACAACGGCTCATGTGTTTAACGGTATGGCGGAAATATAGAGATTCCCGGTCCTGAATCCGCAGGGTCCTCTGCGAGAGACCCCGCGGGGACTTCAAAATAATTGAAACGTTCTTTGACGTCATTTGCCAATTTATTTACCGTGTTTTCACCGTCCTGAATCGGGTGTTTTCACCGTTGGAGAATTGCCTTATTTTAAATTACCTTTAATTAATATCTTCTAAGTATTGTAAATAAGGCTACTATAATACGATACCGTCCAACCAGGTTCAATTTTTACTTCCATTAAACTTTACACAATGAAAACAAGAAATGTTATCGGTTCGATATTGCTCCTTGCAATATTTTCGGGCTCCTGTAAAAAGGATGCTACTCAAACCCCGGCTGCAAGTGCTGCGGGCAAGTCTGCCACTAACTTAACGTTGTCAGCTATTAAAACGAAGGTACCTAAAGGACTGCTTGCCTGGTATCCGTTTTCGGGTAACACCAACGACATGAGCGGAAATGGCAACAACGCTTATTTGAACAGTTATTTTGATCCCGGAACGGGCATAAGCGGCAATTTGCCGGTTCTCACTACCGGCAAATACGGCAATCCGAACAGTGCTTATAGCTTTGACGGCACCGGCGGCTATATTGAAACCATCAATCCATTCTTCACAGATTCCGTCAGCGAATTTAGCATTTATGTGCGGTACAAATCCGGAAGCAGCGGAACCCTGTTCGGCGCCGGCGATTTTTACTTCGGGTACCCCGCCATAAATTTTGCCGTTGGTAAAGACAACAGCATCGGCTTTAGCTGGCAAAATATTTTCCTTGATCAGCAGGGTTTAATTTTAACTTCTTATGTAAGCGGCGGCTCGGTTGCACTCCCACCCAATAGCTGGGCAGATGCAGTTGTGAATTTTAAAAATGATGTTTTAACAGTTTACGTTAATGGTAAAAAGACCGGCTCGGCCACATCAGCATATCCAACCGGGTTTTTTGGTGGTACAGGAACTATAGGCGCTGCGAGGTACAGGTATCCCGAAAGCTTTTTAACGGGTGCAGTAGATGAAGTGCGCGTGTATGATAAAGCCTTAACCGTTGAAGAAATGCGCCAGCTATACCAGCGCAAAAAGTGAAACTACCAGCGACGATAGTTATTTTACAATCCGCCAAATATCCTCCGTGTCCCCGCGGGGTCTCCCAACGGGGACCCTGCGGCTCATGACGGTAATCTAGTTCCTACCAAGGACCCAGCGGTGCAAATCACCAATACAACCGATAATCCGCAATCTCCACAAAAGAACGTGTCCCCGCGGGGTCTCCCAACGGGGACCCTGCGGCTCATGACGGTAATCTCGTCCCTACCAAGGACCCAGCGGTGCAAATCACCAATACAACCGATAATCCGAAATCTCCACAAAAGGACGTGTCCCCGCGGGGTCGCCCAACGGGGACCCTGCGGCTCATGACGGTAATCTTGTCCCTACCAAGTACCCAGCGGTGCAAATCACCAATACAACCGATAATCAG
>JAICXZ010000279.1 GCA_025934475.1 Mucilaginibacter sp.
AGCCGTGCTCGGTATAAATCAGCTAAGATGCATCAATCAGTTGGTGGATTTGAACGAGATCTTACCGCAAAAACTTGTTCGTCAAATCAAGCAGCCCATCACCTTTGAAGAACGGTGTGCTTTAATGCAACAATTCATGCTGGATTCGTTTGCGGGAAGGATGCGGCACGATCACTATCTGCAATTCGTGCGCGACTGTGTCGAAAACTACGCGTCGACCGGCATGCAGCTGAATACATCCGAAATGGCCGAAAGAATGTTCGTCACCTCCAAAACCATAAATCGTTATTTCAACCGGGTAGTAGGCATATCACCCAAAGGCTACTTCTCGATATTACGGGCTCGCACAGCTCTGACCCATTATGTGCACCAGAAGCCGGATTTCTCGCCCTATGATTTTGGCTACTATGATATGAGTCACTTTTACAAAGAAGTTATAAATTTTACTGGCAAAAGGCTGATTGACCACGCAGCATAAGATTGTCCGATTTTTACTAAAAATGCTGTTGATGGTACACTTATTTTGCTGAAAAGATAATTCTGACATGAAGCGCATAATATCTCTCATACTATTTATATCTCTCTTTCAGCAAATAACCACAGCCCAGCAAAAAAGCTATACGCCCAAAATCGAACCTTGTGCCTGTGCATTTAAAGCAGATAGCAATTACAAGACACGCTGCGCTTATCTAATCGTTCCCGAAAACCGGAACAAGCCCAATGGCAAAACCATCAAGCTGCCTTTTATTTATGTCGAGAGTAATAATACAAATAAGCATAAAGATCCGGTGCTTTATACCGCAGGAGGACCCGGCGCCAGTTCGTTACACGGCGTAACATTTATCCATAATCGCGCTTTTTTTAAGGATCGCGACTATATCGCTTTTGAACAGCGGGGAACCTGGTACGCCCAGCCGAGGCTCGATTGTTTTGAAGTAAGCGACGCGATCAAAGATGCATATCGCAAAGGATTAAATAAGGATAGCATGATATTGGTGGGCGTGAAAGCATGCCGCAAGCGACTGGCTGCACAAGGAATTGATCTGTCAGCCTATAATACCATCGAAAATGCTGCCGATATCGAGGATTTGCGCCTCGCGCTTAATATCGATTCCATCAACCTTATTGGTATTTCTTACAGCGGCGGGCTGATGATGACCGTGATGCGCAATTACCCGCAGCATATCCGTTCGGTCGTGCTTGATTCCGCTTTGCCCGGATATGTGAATTATGAGGAAGACGCGATGTTCAGCATCAACGAGGCTTTTAACCGGATATTCGATAACTGCGATCGCGATTCAACTAATAAAGAGCTTTATGGCAACCTTAAACAACGCTTTCAGCAGTACTTCACATCTATCGGCGACCAAAACTTTTATATCAACTACAAAGAGAAGGACAAGCCCGATAGCATCCGCATTAAATATACCCGCGACGAACTGATAGATTTTCTTGTCGACCAACTTCAGAGCAATGCCGAGCTTAAGCACCTGCCTTTTTTTATTACGCAGATCATAGCCGGGAATCAAAAACAATTCATGACGCACTATTTTGATGGCGTATTTAGTTCAGGTAATTCAGCAAACGGTATGCGTTACTCCATGTATTGTTCAGAGCAGATTGCGTACGCTAATCAATCGGTAATTGATAAACAAAACGATATATTCCCATTCCTGGCAGGCTATCATTTTAATAACGTAGATCATCCGATATGTAGTTGCTGGAATGTAAAACCTGAGGATCCGATAGCCAAGATACCGGTATTTTCAAATATCCCTACATTGCTCGGCTCAGGCGACACTGATCCTTATTGCCGGCCCATTTACAATGATCTGATCCGTCATTACATGCCCAATAGCCAACGGGTGCTGTTTACGGATAAAACACATGCACCGCTATTGAATACCAAATATGGCGATGATCTGATAGCGGAATTCATTGCAAACCCCTACCAAAAGGTAGTGACAAATGGCAAGGATGCTGTAACCTATTAATTTGACTTGAAATGAAAAAACTGATTTTTCTCCTGATACTTTTTTACAGCCTCTCAGCCATCGCGCAAAAGAAAGATAACCGCATTGTTATCGGCACGGCCGACACCGTTTATTCTAATATTTTGAAGGAGAAAAGAATCGTGTACGTCCATGTTCCGACAGGTGATAAGGATCAGCGTTATCCTGTACTTTATATTTTGGATGGGGATGAGCATTTTCAGTCGGCAGTGGCGATTGACGAACAGATGAGCGGTGTTATCCCGCCGATGATCGTAGTTGGTATCACCAATACCGATCGTGAACGCGATATGACACCGACGCATGTAAAGGCTGATAAGCTGGTCAATGAGGGCGAAGCCCGGCGGTCAGGTGGAGACGACAGCTTTATGAGCTTTATTGAAAAGGAATTGATGCCTTACGTCGATTCCCATTACCCTACCACAAGTTATCGGGTAATTAGCGGTCATTCGCTAGGCGGACTGGCCGTGATCAATGCATTTTTTAATCATCCAAATCTATTTAAAGGTTATATCGCCATCGACCCCAGCATTTGGTGGGACGGCCAGCGCTGGATCAAAAAATATGAGACGGAACTGCCCAAATACGATTTTAAAAACAAGTCGTTGTTTGTAGCGATCGCGAATAACATCCCGCCGGGGATGGATACGGTATTGGTATTGAAAGATACTACCGATATAGCGCCCGTTACCCAAGCCGTACTTCCTTTTGTACACCGTTTACGCGAGGTTAAGCCCGCCGGTCTGCACTGGGCATCGAAATTTTATCCAAACGAACGACATGGAACCGTGGAGCTAAGCGCCGAGTATGACGGACTGATCTCACTTTTTGATTTTTATCATTTTAATACCCGGCAATTTATCGGGCATCCCGGGATAGACCAGGATTCAGTTTTGGCAGCTCATTATAAATTAATCTCGGAGAGGATGGGCTATAAAGTAGAGCCGAGCGAAAGTACGGTAAACGATATGGGTTATAGTTGCATGGCTCAGCATCGTATGGATATAGCCTACAAGCTTTTCATCCGGAATACGCAAAACCATCCCACCAGTTCTAACGCCTTTGATAGCTTAGGCGATTATTATTCAGATGCGGGTGATAAGAAAAATGCTATTGCAGCCTATACCAAATCACTGAGCTTGCAGGAGACGGAAGATACGCGTCGGAAATTGAATGATCTGAAGAAGTAGAGACGCAATATTTTGCGTCTCCTCCCATGCATGATGCACAAATGGAGATTATCGTGCCTGAGACGCAAAATCTTGCGTCTCTACCAGGGTTTGCCATCAGCTAAGGCCTTGTCCGCCCGTTTCACCGCCAGTTTTTCGCGATACTGGGCATAATCGCCTTTAAACGTCATTTTTAGCAGGCTGTCAACGCCGCCTTTTACGGCCAGGTTATACACGCTTGCCATCTTGCGGCTCAAAGAAGCGTCCCAGGCTCTGAGGCTCAACGAATAGGAACCGCTCAGGTATTTCATCCAATGCCAGTATCCCGTTGGCATAAATAGCGTGTCGCCATGCTCCATAAATGCTTCAGTGCCGCGAACGCCCTCAAGTGCGGGGAATTTTGTTACATCGGGGTTCAATACGTCATAATCCTCGAGGGCATAAGTGGAGTTTGGCAGACAGTATAAGCGGCGCTTCCATTTATTTTCAAACAGGATCACATGTTTGCGACCCACAAAATGCGTGTGAAAAATATGCGGCAGATCGATATCGTAATGTAAGAAAGTTACCGAGTTTGAACCTCCGAAAAACATGGCCGGCATGCTTTCGAGGAACCCGCCCATTAGATCTTTCGGCAGTACAATGTCATTGAGTAGCTGGGGTGCGTGTTTGAATATATTGAAAAAGAAGATGCGCAATTCTGTAGGCTGCGACATGATCAGGTTGATGTACTCATCGAACGGCATTTCGGCAGCCTTGGCATTGATTGGTTTTGAAGGATCGGCCTTAGCATTGTCGTAGAGCGGAACTACCTTGTTGCCCACAACTTCCTTCATGTAATCCGGCGTCCATTTTTGCCGGGCGGCCCAGTTATTAGTGAGCCCTTTGATAATTAAGGGCCGCCGCGGTTTAAGATAATTCCGGGTGAAATCTTCAACCGTAATATTTTCAACCGTGTCTATGGGTTCCAAGATAAAGCACATAAAGATTCTTCAGCAAATGGTACGGTAAAATAAAGCCTCTAAGATAGTGCTTTATATTCGGCAATCGTTATTTAATAAATCTACGAGGGTTGATGCTCTGCAAGGGCTTTATCGGCTCGTTTCATTGCCAATTCTTCCTTCCAGGTCATATAGCGCTGACTGAACCGCTTTTTCATAAAGTCGTCGAACTTACGCTGAACAGTCAGATTAAACAGGCTTTGCGCCTTAATGGACCACGATTTGTCCCAGGCGCGCAGCGAAATGGAGAACGAACCATCGAGGTATTTCATCCAATGCCACCAGCCGGTAGGCATAAACAACGTGTCGCCATGCTCAAGAATAGCTTGCTGACCGACAATGCCATCCAATGCAGGGAACTTGCTAAAATCAGGGTTTTCTATATCATAATCTTCCAGTGCATAGGTAGCAAAGGGAATGCAATACAAACGTTCGCGCCATTTATAATCGAACAGCATCACATGTTTTCGGCCGTTGAAATGCGTATGGAAAATGTGGGCGAGGTCAATGTCGTAATGCAGGAATGTCTGTGAACCTGCCCCGCCGAAGAACATATTGGGATATTTATCTAAAAAACCACCCATCAGGTCCGATGGCGACCGGTAGTCATCCAGCAGTTTCGGCGCGTATTTGATCGGGTCAAAAAGAAATATGCGGAGGTCGGTTGGTTCCCTTTGGATCAGGTCCATATAGTCACCGAATTTCATTTCGGCTGCAGATGCATTGATGGGTTTAGAAGGATCCGCCTTGGAACTATCATAAAGCGGAACGGTGATATCACCCACTACTTCTTTCAGATATTCAAAGGTCCATTTTTGCAGCGCGGGCCAGTTTTCGGTGGCTTTGCGGATGATCAATGGCTTTCGGGGGTTGAGATAGTTGTTTATAAAATTCTCTTTATTTATTCGGTCGACCCGATCTATTTCTGTCAGATTAAGACCCATGTTCACGGTAAATTAACGCTGCAAAAATAATTTAAAAACATCGGGTTGAAAATTAAGCCTCCCTTTTTAAAGAACGATGACAAAAGTCAGTCTGCAGTTTTCAGTGGGCAGTTTGCAGTATTTGGTAATTTTCAACTGCTCACTGCCAACTGGAATCCGCAAGCAGGAAGTTTGCAGTTATCAGTAGGCAGTTTGCGGTATTTGGTAATTTTCAACTGCCCGGTGATAGTTAGTTAGCAGTTCTCAGTGGGCAGTTTGCATTATTCGATAATTTTCAACTGCCCA
>JAICXZ010000280.1 GCA_025934475.1 Mucilaginibacter sp.
CTGATCAATGCTGCTCCTGATCATAACCAATATGGTAAGCGAAGCAAAGTAAATCTTTCCGTAGCTACATTCGACGAACAGAAAGGCATTGCGCCGGCTAACATGTCTGTATCGGTTTTTCGCACCGATGATTTACAAAATAAAGACCCCGGGCACATAAGCGGCTACTTATGGCTAAGGGCATCGTTAAAAGGATTTATTGAATCTCCGGATTACTATTTAAATGATACAGGGGCCGATGCAAATGCCGCTCTCGATAATTTATTGCTCGTGCAAGGCTGGACGCAATTTGACTGGTCGAAATCCTCGGCTATTGCCAAAATGCGCTTTCTGCCTGAATATACCGGACCTCTCGTAACTGCCCGCGTTGTCAATATTGCTGACAACACGCCAGCGCCCGAAAAGATGGTTTACCTCACCATCAACGGCGCGCCGCAGCAATTGTATGTGGCCAAAAGTGATTCCACGGCCAAAGCAATATTTAACACACAAAACTTTTATGGCCCCCATGAAGTAGTGGTGCAAACCAACGGCCAGGTGGACAGTACCTATCGCGTGGATATCCAAAGTCCGTATGCTGAACCGGGTACTGGACTGCATGTCGGTAGTTTCACTTTGAATAGCGATTTAAAAACTGCAATCAACGAAAACAGCGTGAACATACAAGTGCAGAATATTTTCGCGACAAATCAAACCAAGCAGTTCTATCAGGCAGCAACGGACAGCAGCTGGTTTTTTGGCAAGCCTACCAGAACTTATAAGCTGGATGATTATACCCGCTTCACCACAATGGAAGAAGTGTTGCGCGAATATGTGGGCTATATCGCAGTAGCCAAACACCAGGGGAAATTTGGTATCAAAATATTCAATGGCGATTTACTATTGGGCAATCCAATGGTGCTTTTGGACGGCATACCTGTTTTTGATGCGGATAAACTGTTCAAATGGGATCCGTTAAAAATTAAGCAACTGGATGTGGTACACGCAAACTACGTTTATGGGCCCGTGCTATTTAATGGTATCATGAGTTTTACCACCTACAAAGGCGAAGGCGCCTCAATTGAGATCGACCCTCATGCCGTGGTTGTAGATTACGAAGGGTTGCAGCAACAGCGTAAGTTCTATTCGCCGGTTTATGATACCGAAGCACGGTTGAACAGCACGCTTCCTGATTTTAGGACCGCACTTTACTGGAATCCGGATATTACAACCGACGGTTCCGGGAAAAATACATTTTCATTCTATACCAGCGATAAACCCGGGCAATACATTGGCGTAATTGAGGGCATTTCCCCAACCGGCAAAATGGGTAGCGGTTATTTTACCTTCAGCGTAAAAAAATAATTATTTCCAAAAAGGCGGAGGTGGTAATTTGCCTCTTACGGTGCAATCAGCACAGATATTGGTCGAGAAAGTATAGGCGGTCGGAACGCCAAAGGGGTTTGGAGGTGGTAGATACAAACCAGTTACCAGTGTATAAAGCTGGTAACTCTGATTATAAATATTAGTCGTTATCACTTGGGCGGGCGTTTTAGGATCGATAAAAGTTGTATCCAATCCGCATCCGGTCGGGTACTGCGGCTTGTATGATGATGGAAACTGGTCCGCTGTGATAAATACGCGTTTGGAAGCTACGTTACCTACGCTTAAATAACCCACTACTATCTCGGATGGATTGGTAACGCAATGAAAATTGGTAGGCGATTGTGATGGCAGCACACTAAAGATGCTTCCCAGCTTTTCGGTATTAGTCTGCAGATTCTGCCAAAACGCATAAGCGTCAGGTGTCAGGGCGTATTGTCGTACCAATATGCTATACTTCAATTCTATCTTTTCAGAGGTCGGTGGTATCGATGTTACCGGCGATTGATAAACAATGTCACTTGCAAGTTTTGTTGTTGATCCGAGAATGATGTTAGAAGAGGTGTCGCCAGAGAAGCAGTAGTAAATTTGTTTGTCCACCGGGCGAGCAACAGTTTCGGCTATCCATTGCGAAATATAATAAGCATGAAATTGCCATGCTTCCGAGTAGTCCCAGCGATAGTACCTGGTCGAGTTAGATGCATCATGCGAATTGACATAGATAGTTGCTCCCGATGATTGCGCATTAAAACCCACGCTATCAATTGCCGGTGAATTCTTTACCTGTACGAAATCCGAAACGTACTCCTTTGCATCTAAGGTTTTCATCCTCAAACGGTATTTACGAGCGGCATCTAATTGAAAGGGCGGCGCAGCATATGTTCCCGGTTTCAGTTCAGTTAGCGGAATTGTTGTATTCGCGTCACTTTCAATGGTCACAATTGCACCGGTTTCGGCTATTATTGTTCTAAAGGTATCAACCTTTTTGGTTCTGCTTAACCTGATAAAAGTAGAATCAGCACCGTCAATAACTCCTTCGATCACCAGATAGTGGATATTGTTTGATGACCCCAAATCAGGCGCAAAAGGTTTTTTGCAGGCGAAATAAGCAACAAGCACGAAAACAATGACCGCTAATTTTTTCATTGGCTTTGTAAGCGACTTCCGTCAGGGGTATAAGGTTTGTCAACTACCTAATATAGGCTTTATTTGACAAAGAGCGCACAAAGCAGTAAAATATTTATTGCCAGTAAGGAGGAGGAGTGGTCCGGCCCCTTAATGTGCAATCGACGCAGATTTTTGATGAAAAAGTATAGGCCGTAGGCAGGCCCTTAATATCAGGAGGTGGCAGGAATAAACCGCTTACTA
The DNA here is from genome assembly GCA_025934475.1 of Mucilaginibacter sp. Taxonomy (GTDB): domain Bacteria; phylum Bacteroidota; class Bacteroidia; order Sphingobacteriales; family Sphingobacteriaceae; genus Mucilaginibacter. Next base: position 2,731 of record JAICXZ010000280.1, read on the forward strand.
TCCCATAAGGTGAAGTGGAAGGAATAAGGTCGTTTATGGGTATTGTATTTGCATGTGGCGGATTCCTATAGGCAGTGTCTAACTCGCAGCCGTAGGGGTATTGCCTTGTATAGGCCGGCAATTGGGCCGCAGAAATAAATATGCGTTTGGTGCTTATATTGCCTGCGCTCAGATAACCTATAACCAACTCGTTAGGATTGGAGACACAGTGGTAATTGCTTTGTATTTCGGAAGGTAGCACGCTGAATATGCTTCCCAGTTTTTCGGTGTTTTTCTGAAGGGTCTCCCAAAATTCGTAGGCATCGTTGGTCAACGCGTATTGTCTCACTAAAATCGTGTATTTGGTTTCAATCTTTTCGGAGCTGGCTGGGATAAAAGTTACGGGCGCGAGGCTTACAATGTCGGTGGTTAGCGCTGAGGTAGAAAAAATGTTAACGCTGCTTGAACTATCACCCGTAAAACAATTATGGACCTGCATACCCACACTTCGCGCCTTTATGCTGTCGACGCCATTGCTGTAATACGCGGAAACATATTCCGACTGAAATTGCCAGTCCTCGGTAAAATCCCATCGGTAGTACCTGGTGGAGTTGGTGTTGTCATGTGCATTCACATAGATGCGTACACCCGAGCTTTGCGCCGTATAACTTATGCTGTCAATTGGCGGCGCATTTTTTAAAGGCACAAAATCCGAAAGATATTCCTTGCCATCCAGGGTTTTGATCCCGAGACGGTATTTGCGATTGTTATCAAGATTCAATACTCCTGCGGCGTATTTACCACTTCTTATCTCAGTAAGAGGAAAGCTTGCGTTTGCATCATTTTCAATAGTTACCTGGGCGCCTGTTTCGTTCAGAACAGTATGCAATGTGTCCACTTTTTTCGATCTGCTTAGGTGGATGAATGTTGAATCATTACCACTGATGTTGCCCTCAATGACCAGGTATCCGTTGCCTCCCGAGTTGTTGAGCACGGGCGTAAACGGCTTTTTGCAGCTAAGAGCAAGAAGCAGCACACAGATAAAAACAAACAGTTTGTTCATCAGACTCCGGTACGTACCTAACTGGGGTATGCAAGGTTTATTATTTTTCTAATATCGTTTTTATTTTGAGAAAGTGGCAATGGGCGAAGGGGCATTTACGAAAGAACTAATCTATTAGCGGTGGGTATTGGGCCATAAGTACAAATATTGCAAAAACTTTCAAAAAAATTTGCGTAGTTAAATGGCTACATTTATATTTGTAGTCAAATAACTACATAATGAATTTACGACGAGATGTATTCCAGGCTATAGCCGACCCAACCAGGAGAGCCATTTTGTTGCTGGTTGCTTCGCAATCGCTCACAGCAGGGGCAATTGCCGCTAATTTTGACACAGCCAGGCCGACCGTTTCAAAACATTTACAAATTCTGACGGAGTGCGAACTGCTTCAGCAGGAGCAAACCGGGAGGGAAATTCACTACCATATCAACGCAAAAAAAATGAAAGAAGTAGCCGACTTTATCGAACCGTTCCGCCAGATGTGGGACGAGAGATTCAACAAACTGGAAGCTTTAATGAAAAATTATAAACCAAAAAAGTAAAAGATATGGAGCTAAAAACGAAAGTAAGTGCCGAAGACGGCAAACACGACCTGGTAATAACTCGTGAATTTGACCTGCCTGTTGAGTTGGTTTTCAGAGCTTTTACCGAGCCTGAACTCATCGAGCAATGGATGGGAAATAAGGTGCTGAACTTTGAAGCTAAAAAGTACGGAAGCTGGCACTTCGAGAAAACCGATGATAAAGGGAACGTGGTATTTGCCGCTGATGGCGTAATCCACGAGTTTATCCCAAACAAGAAAATGACCCGGACATTCGAGATGTACAACACGCCTTTTGGCGTCCAGCTTGAAGTAACTGAATTTGAGCCGTTGACTGAGGATACCAGCAGGATTAACATCCACACCATCTATGAGTCAATTGCACAACGCGACCAGGTGCTGAAACTTCCCTTCACACAAGGCATCAACTGGGCGCATAACCAGTTGGAGAAATTCATGAGTAAGTTTAAGTAATATCATATTAATCAATAAAGAAATGGCACAAACAGCAATTTATTTAAGCTTTAACGGCAAGGCCGAAGAGGCTTTTAATCACTACAAGAAAGTATTCGGGACAGATTTTGCAGGACCCATGGTACGCTACCAGGACAATCCGCCAAAAGGCGTGGAACTGTCAGAAACTGACAAAAGCAAAATAGCACATGTGGCTCTGCCAATCACCGGCGGCGTACAGATTATGGGAAATGACGCGCTGGAAATTATGGGTCAAAAACTTGTAGAAGGCAACAATTTTACCATCGTTTTGAGTCCGGACGCTAAAGAAGATGCAGACAGCCTGTATGCAGGGTTATCGGCAGGCGGCCCGGAAGGAATAGCCCCGCACGACGAGTTCTGGGGATACTGGGGTACCTGTACCGACCGTTTCGGCATACACTGGATGTTCAACATTATTAAACAGTGGTCATAATTGTAAAGCAATCAAAGTAAATCAAAATGGAAAAGAGAAAATTGATCTGGTATTGGATAATCACGGCATTATTATCACTTTGCATTTTTATGGGCGGTCTATTTCAGACCTTACAGTCGCCGGATGTATTAAAAGGTTTTAAGCCA
>JAICXZ010000502.1 GCA_025934475.1 Mucilaginibacter sp.
CGCCTTCCGATTTCAACCTGTTTACCAAAGCCAGGATAGAGTCGAGCTTCAATCCGCCGTTCCATTCCTGTCCCGAGTCATTGTAAAATAAGAGTGCCACCGGATCGGCTTCATGGGCATACCTGAAAGCACGGGCAATATAGCCGGCCCCGAGATGCCGGCGCCAAATACTGCCATCGCCTGGGTTTATGTCCTGGTTGCGTAGTGTACCATCATCGTCCCGGATAGCCTCATTCACCACATCCCACGAATCTACATGACCTTTATAGTGAGCCACCTCAGTTTCAATGTGCGTTTTGAACAGGTTTTCCCAGGCAAGTGAATCTCCCGGAAAATTGAGTACCCACGTGGGAAGCGCCTGGTGCCAGATGAGGTTGTGTGCATGAACACGTTTGTGATACTGTTCGGCAAAGGTTATGATGTAATCGCCGTCGGTGTAATTAAACACGCCCTGGCTGGGTTCTATCGAGTCGAACTTGAGCTCATTGCCGGTAGTGACATCATTGTATTCATTTTTAACCACCGCCAGGTAATTGCCGTTGCTTTTTAAAAGGGAGGTGAGCACGGCCGCTCCTACCGGAAATGGCGCTACGGATTGAAGCGTTTCAGTCGGCGTCGGCTGAACAGTTGCTTTCTTTTTACAACCCACGCAGGCGGTAAGCAATAAGCCCGGCAAAAACAAGAAAGATAAAAAAGGCTTCAATCAGGAATTAGAAGGTATAATTTGGCTAAAGATAGCAGTTTGAGCCGTCAAAAAAATAGCGATTGTTCCAAAATTCATTCAGCAATTGATATATTTGACACCCGCTTCGGGATGTAGCGTAGCCCGGTATCGCGCCAGCATGGGGTGCTGGAGGTCGTGGGTTCGAATCCCGCCATCCCGACGAGACAATGAGAGCCTTACCCGTTGAAAACGGGTGAGGCTTTTTATTTCTCAAAGACTTAACTTAATAGCATTTGGAAGACCCCCACGGGGACATGAAATTGCCGTCAAGTCATTATTCTATTAATATTCTCCACTCCTTCAAGTGTCCACACTTGAATAGGCGTTGAGCATGCAGCAGAATCACTAAGCCAATATCTTATCCAACCCCCATTCCACTAAAATTGGATTATTAAAAACGTTTATAGTATTGGCATCGAGCAGTTTATTACGTGCTGCAATCCATTTATCTATACCATCGCCATACATATTTACCAGCCTTGCCGGATTCAGCTCATTTACTTTGCCCCAATGAAAAGTAAAAGGGATTTGCTCCTCTTCCAGCTTTGCCCAAACCTGGGTGTAGAAATTATAGGTAGCATCAGAATAAGGGGCATCGAGTTCCATAACGCAGGTATGCTCAAAATGGGTAAAGCCAAGCGTAGCCGTCGACTGTTTCACAAACCGAAAAGCCAATATGCCCGTAAATGGCCCGATAGTATTATTGATGCTTAGCATTAAGTCGGCAACCCGTGGTGCGTTTGCAATATCGAAGCCCACGGCGGCGCTCAATAATTTGCCGCGCAATGTTGTGTTACAAAATATCTGGCTGTAGGTGCCAACTTTACTTTCATATAGCGTTAAGCTGGTTTTTATCACTTCATTTACAATAAGCGGGTTCAATTCAGGAAAGGTCTGCGTCAGGGTGCCTATGATGGTCGCTGCATCATCGCCGGGACCGATACCTGCGGCGTTATTGGACGGCGGTTGATAGTCTGGCTGATAGGGTCGTTTATACATGGAGGTTACATAAGCGCCGTTGTCCATATCATAAGGATTTAACACCACGGCGAAATGAAACGGGCGCTCGTTACCATGAGGCAGGGTTGAATTGCTGAAATCAAGTGTCTGCATGATGCTCTTTAATGAATCATCATATGGCATACGCCGCATGTATGCTTCCAGCAAAAATTTAGCTTCAGTTTCCATCATCACGCCATGAATAATGCCGAAACTTCCGAAACTGACCAATGCCGAATTGAACAAGTCATCGTCTTGGATCAGCTCTGTTTGCAGGTTTTGGATAAAAGTTTCTGACACTACCGGTCTGGATGCCCGCTCCAGCCATACATGACGGTTTGGCCCTACTATGATGTGCAGACCAACAACGAACTCCGTAGTTGCTCCGAAATCAAATGCCGAACCATGGGTGCCTGTGCCCAAAACTCCTGCTATTGTTTGGCCGTTACTGGCGCCCGAAGTTTTTATCGAGCGATTTCTGGGCTCGAGGTATGCACTTAATTCCCAGATGCCATTTCCGCTTTGCGCAAACAGAAGCTGCGTATGATCGCCTCCGTATGATGGAGAAATGCTGTCGTTGGTAATATCAAACACTGTATTAAGTGGTTTGGTGTCGAGCATTATACCATTATTTACCGTTGCTATCTGCATCCATGACCATCCTGCGCCAAGTGCGCGCACCGGTGTCCCTGAACTGATAGCCTCGGCTATCAGCGCCATATAACCTTTTGTCGCATCATTGTAACTGTCAAGTGCGTTTAGGGTATCATCGTTCCCTAATTCGTAGAGATCATTGATATCTTCGACAAATGTTTCATGTCGGTTCTGCCAGGTTTTATTACCTGTTTTAATCACTTTCATTTGCTGTAAGTTTTTAAAGGGTTCCTGTTTTCTGGCATGGCTTACTGCACTTCCATTCCACCCGCGCAGGGCTCCAGATACCGAGCGTTATCACTGTAATCAACGAGTAGCCGAAATTATTTCGAACCGTTACTTCGGCTACGCCATTCACCCCCAATGAATCACAGACGGGTGTCGTTATCCTTTTTGGGCTTTGAATTGCCCCCCAAAAAAAGAAGTTTACGGTTTGCTTCGAAACTTCACTGCCTGGCTGCGCATGGGTTTCTATGCGGGCGGTGTAGCAACTGCTCATTAAAACGATAAGCGACAATGCAAAAAAGATGGTGAATGATTTTGATCTCATGACAGTTAAGGGTTAATTAGAAGCAGCAGGTTATTATAAAATTGAGAAGAATAAGTGATATTGAGCACCGTGAAAACATCGTTTTTTAATACGTAATTCTACGTGAAGCTCTTTGCTTGTCTCACACTTGAACGCTGTCATCAAGTATTTTTTAAATTGCTTTTTTAAGTGTTGTTTTTACAATTAAATCAATTGTCCTATATTCGAACATGGTGATGCATTACTAATCAGGGCGGTCCGTTTAAAAAAAGGCATGGTGATATCTGGTTTCATATCCTTCAAAAAGAAATGCTTAAAGCATAGCTGGTGCATGCAATTCCTTATCTTTTTGATGATTTCTGTCATATGGCATTCGCCGGTATATTCCCAAAATAAAAGCATCGATACTGCCAGAATACTTGTATCGCTTGATAAAAACATTGCCCCGATGAGACCCATTTGGGCATGGTTCGGGTATGATGAACCCAACTATACCTATATGAAGGATGGCCGGAAGCTTCTGTCGGAAATATCGGCATTAAGTCCGGTGCCCGTATTTATTCGCACGCATAATCTCCTTACATCGGGCGATGGACTTCCGGCCCTGAAGTGGGGGTCGACAAATATTTATACCGAGGATTCGGAAGGGAATCCGGTCTATAACTTTCACATTGTCGATAGCATATTTGACACCTATATAAAACGCGGAATGAAACCGCTGGCCCAAATCGGATTTATGCCCGAAGCCTTATCTATACATCCGGAGCCATATCGACACCATTGGAAACCCGGCACCTCTTATAGCGAGATAGAGACAGGATGGGCCTATCCACCGAAGGACTATAAAAAATGGGACGAATTAGTATATCAATGGGTAAAGCACTGTGTACGCCGTTATGGGAAA
>JAICXZ010000527.1 GCA_025934475.1 Mucilaginibacter sp.
CGCCAGAGAGGTATTGAACACGCTTCATTTCCCGCACCAGGCTAAAGTATTTGGCGTTGATGCACTTCCCGGTAACGGCGGCGGTTTACAAATGGTCGCCAACAAGACCCTGAATGCAAGTGTTTTATACCCCACCGGTGGCAAGGAGGCTATTTTGACCGCGTTTCAGATACTGAATAAAGAGCCATTCTCCAGGGAAAATATTTTGCAATCCCTCGTGATTGATTCCACCAACGTCAAGTTAATGGAGATGCAGTGGAGCAAGATTGAGAGTCAGCAAAAGGATATAGAAAAACAACAATCATTGCTAGCCGACCAACAAGCCATTTATAAAAGCCAACAGATCGTGTTGGACGTAATTATCATAACACTCGTCTTGACTATCATCTTTGGGGGGCTGGCCTTTTATTCCCTGACCGAAAACCGGAAAATCAATAAACGACTGGAAGCAAAGAACAATGAAATCGTTTCACAAAGAAATCAGCTCATTGAAATGTCGGCAAAAGCGGAGGCCGCTACAGAAGCGCGGCTGAATTTTTTCACGAACGTATCTCACGAATTCCGCACTCCTCTTACATTGATGTTGTCTCCATTACACGACCTGCTTTCAAATGACAAGCTGTCATCGCTGGCAGGTAAAAACCTGAGGCTGGTGCAGCAAAATGCTTTCAGATTGTTAAAACTCGTAAACCAATTGATTGATTACCGGAAAATAGAAATTGACAAGCAAACCATAAAAGCATCAGAAAACAATCTGGTCGACTTTGTGCACGAAATTGTCGAGGCTTTTCGCGTTTATGCGCAAAAAATGAACGTTAAACTTTACTTCACTTCACCTGAAAAAGAGATAAAGGCTTGGTTTGACGGTGATATGCTGGATAAAGTGTTTTTTAACCTTATATCTAACGCTATTAAATTTTGCAATGAGGATGGTCGCATCAGAGTATCCATCCGAAAAAATGACGCGGGTTACGTTCATGTTGATGTAGAAGACAACGGGATCGGGATGTCACCAGAAGATACCGCGTTGGTATTTGACCAATTTTATCAGGCAGACAACGCCCCGATTACCGGTTCAGGAATTGGCCTTTCCCTTTCAAAAGAAATAGCCCTCATTCACCATGGAGACATCGATGTTAAGAGTGAGAAATGGAAGGGAACAACATTTACAGTAATGTTACCGCTTGGGAGCGATCACTTAAATGTTATGGAAAAAACCTATTCGCGGAACGACTGGTCTGACCTGGCGGAAAAATCAAAAATCTATCAGGATGAACTTAGCCGTGTGTCCATACATGAAGATCAAAAGCTTCTGCAAAATCTGAGCGAGCATTCTATCCTGATTATCGAAGATAACACCGATTTGCTGGAATACCTTACTGACAAATTCAGCGAGAATTTTGAAGTGTATACAGCCGAAAATGGCACTGCGGGGATTACCATGGCTATTCAACATGTGCCTGACTTAATTATCTCGGATGTAGTACTCCCCGGAGTGTCCGGAAAGGAGCTTTCAAAAACGCTCAAGTCAGATGTCCGTACATCTCATATTCCGATTATTTTGCTTACTGCCCAGGGAAGTATCGAACATCAGATATCAGGCGTTCAATCTTTGGCGGACCTTTATATCACCAAACCTTTCAATTTTGATTATCTCAGCGCAAGTGTATGGAACCTGATTGGCAACCGTGCCTTGCTCAAGGAACATTTTACAAGCGACATTCACCCGGGAGAAAAGCTAACTGTATCTAATAAACTCGATAAGAAATTCCTGAATGACTTTGCCGGTATTGTAGAACAGAACCTGGCCAATGAAAAATTCTCGGTAGATGATATCTGTAAAATCATCGGCATTTCCCGCGTACAACTTTACCGTAAGGTAAAAGCCCTCCTTGATTGCAGCATTGCCGATTACATCCTTAACCGGCGATTAAAAAAGGCTACGTATTTATTGAACAATGAAAGCCTGACCATTTCAGAAGTAACCTTTATGGTTGGCTTCTCAAATCCCAACTATTTTGCAACTGTATTTAAAACTAAATATGGTTGCACGCCGACTGAGTTTAAGAAAAGTAAGGTATAACAAATCTTATGAAATATTAAATCCGGCGAAACCGTGCGAATGATTTCCGGTAAAAGCAATAAAAAAGCGCTCCGGCTATTACCCCGGAACGCAAACCGACCAACACAACTAATTAACCATCGTGAGATAGCTGCTTATGCATTTTATTGAATCATTACCGTTTCAATACTATGCGCAGCTGCATCGTGCTCCATCCAAAACCCGTTCGACCAAATATGAAAATGGATATTATTGTCTCCCCGATTGAGCACAACAATTGCAATTTTCCCATCAGTATTTATAAAAGCAGTCGTTTGTAACGCATTGCGGTTACTAATTGCGGCAATGCGTTTTGCGCCGGGCCGGATGAATTTTGAAAACTGGCCGATGTACCAATATTCGTTCCTGATATTTATAGCCCCTGTTTCCGTGTTGCCCATGATAGGCGCATAGCTGACATTCCGAACATGGCTTGGTCCGCCATTTTGATCAAGCAACGCGTTCCAGTCGCACCAGGCACGTACTCCGCTGTTTAAATCATGGAGGATATTGTTTGCATATAGTTCGCCGAGAGCCCAGCTATTACTTTCATAATAACTAGTTTTACCCATACTGCCCTCGGTAAAAAGCAGATTCAAGTTAGGATATATGGCATTTACTTGCGCTACGTTATCAAATAACGGCGGGTCAGCGATCCATGTCTCGTACCAGTGTACGCCCGCGCCCCACACGTACTTTGCGGCTTGCGGGTCGGATAAAATAGTGTTTACATATTGATATAGGAGGTCCCGGTTGTGGTCCCACACAATGATCTTCTTGTCGGCAAGATTATTTTTAATGAAAGCAGGTCCTAAATGATCTTTTACAAAATCTCTTTCATTCTCCGCACTGAAACAGCATGATTCCCAGGGAGCCATATTCATTGGCTCATTCTGAACGGTAACACCCCAAACAGGAACACCCGCAGCCTTATATTCCTGTATAAATTTTACGAAATAGCTCGCCCATGCTGAATAAAATTCCTTTTTCAGAACGCCTCCGTGCAACATTTCATTATTGTCTTTCATCCATGCCGGCGGGCTCCATGGGCTAGCAAGTAATATAAGTCCACCATTTAACTTATCGTTTACTTTCTTTAGCAGCGGGATCTTGTATTGGAGATCGTGTGCTATGGAAAATGATTGAAGGGAAAAGTCGTTATTATTGACATAAGTGTACGATTCACTTGAAAAATCGCAACTATTCATATTCGTCCTTGCAAATGTATAACCGATCCCATTATGTGAATCATAATAGGCGGTAAGGATAGAGTCCTGCGCTGATTTGGGCAATTTGAAAAAAGTCTCTGCAGCAGCATCGGTGAGCGCACCGCCGAAACCAATAATGGTTTGAAACTGCCGGGAAGGATCTATAAAAATACATTCATCAGTTTCGAGTGGTTGCGAATGTGATTCAAAACCGAGACTTGCCGTCTTCTTCATCCTCTCATTTGTCCCTTTTGCAGTTGAATAAACTGTGGCTATCGAATTTCGATCAATCTTTGCATCAATGTTTCTTTCTTTGATGCTTTCCTGTGCGTTCCCTTTCGCGAACAGCACTATAAAAAATAAC
>JAICXZ010000383.1 GCA_025934475.1 Mucilaginibacter sp.
GACCAGGGACACCATGTCGTTCTTGTGTTTGCCCAACCATGTTAAGGATCAATTGGTAAAAGCCCATGTTATCGTGGTTAAAGATTTGAACGGCGACGTGCCAATGAGCAAAAAAGGAGCGACACCTTTAACCAAAAAAGCGTCTTCCGGCTACGATAATGTTTACCAGGTAGTGAAATGCGATTATACCTCAATTGCCCGACTGGTGAAAATGACTTACAAAACGCAAATTCTGTACCACGAGAATCCATACATTGAATCACCAGGCAAACCGCCAAATTTCTCCTGCTAAAAACTTCTGTTTGTAGAAAATGTGTTTTGTATGCACCGTAACCGCGTGCGTTCTTGCATATAGTACATCTATTATTTAGGTATTTATTTACATGCAGTAGTTTCCTCAATCGCGATAGTGCTGTTGGTCATTTCGACATGCCTGTTTGGCACTGCGCGATCGTTAGACCTGATTTATTGAAACCAGTTATTGATTAATATTAAAAAAAGAGAGATGAGATCTTTTTACAAGCATTTCTATAAATGCGCATTAAGTTTAGTGTGCGTCCTGGCATCGTCGCATTTTGCTTCGGCACAAATGGAGAACGACGGTATCATGATCCCCAAAAATTACCTGTGCCCGGGTATTATGTACAGCAATTCGAGCTGGTCATATTATTGGGAAGGCACTTATAAACGGAATAATGGCAACCTGGGCACGGTAAGTACCAACGAATACAATCTGATGGTGACCTATGGCGTCGCCAAAAATTTGATCGCTACAGTAAGCGCGCCCTACATCACTACCCATGCATCAGCCGGGACAATGCACAACCAATCCGGGCTGCAAAACTTATCGCTGAACATCAAATGGAAAGGCGTTCAATTAACCGAAGGGAAGAGTAAGCTGGCCCTGTTTGCAAGTATTACCGGTTCAGTGCCAATCAGCAATTACCAGGCTGATTACGAGCCACTGGCTTTAGGCAGCCATAGCACCGACTTTACAGGCCGTGCTGTAGTTGATTATTCGCTCGGTAAATATTTTTTCACCGGTTCAGGGGCTTATATGACCAGGAGTAATACTACGATCGATCGTGATTCCTACTACACTACTGAGCTTATCTATAGCAACCAGGTACGGCTGCCCAATATGACCGACTATAATTTCAGGTCGGGTTATCGCAGCAAGTACTTTATTGCTGAGGCGATAGCAGACATCAGCACTTCGCTCGGTGGGTTCGACATCACAAAAAATAACATGCCTTTTCCGAGCAACCGCATGAACATGACCAGTGTTGGGGCAAACTTCCGGTATAGGCTCAAATCGCTTTATGCGCTTGAATTGACGGCATCTGATCAATACGTTGTAGCCGGGCGCAACATGGGACAGGCCAATATGATCATGGGCGGTGTTTCTTACATTTTCAGTCTCAAATCAGACAAACAGATTCCTCAGGTTAATTACTATAAAAACTAAGACGATGAAAACAATTATACGCAATGTAGTAATGATGAGCATGGCAGGTACAGCGCTTTTGTATTCGTCGTGCAAGAAAGATATAATCGACAGGACTTTACAGTATCGTGCGCTTGCCCCGTCAAACGAAGATGTCAATGCCGATACCTGGCAGACCGTGCTCGTTACCGATCCCACAGTGTTTACTGTAGCGGCGCCCGACGCAACCAATTCGCCTGCATATGTAGCCGATCTGAACGAGATTAAGGGATATCAGCGCAATTTGTCCAGCGATCAGAAGGCCATCATAAAATACTGGAGTGCCGGTTCAGTTTTGCGCTGGAACGAAATTATGCGCGACCTGGTGGCAAAACACAATGTTCCTCCATATCAGCTTCCGGATGGAAGTTATCCTGCGCCAAGCTCTGCTAACCCATTTAACTATCCGCAGTTTCCATTTGCTAATCCACCTTATGCGGCGCGTGCGTATGCTTATTTAAGTGCTGCGCAATATGATGCCTTAGTAACTGCATATCATTTTAAGAAGCAATACAACAGATCAGCTCCCTATGTAAATGACGCCAATGTACAGGCGCTGATACCCAAATCATCGTTACCCTCTTATCCAAGTGAGGATGCTGTAGTTGCCGGGGCTTCCGTAGAAATCATGAAAATGATGTTCCCGACCGAGGTTGCCTATATTGAGCAAAAGGCTGCTGAAGAAATGCAATACCGCATTATGGCCGGCGCCAATGTGCGTGGCGAACTGGATGCCGGTGAGTCGCTTGGAAAGCAGGTGGCTGATGTATTCACTGCCCGTGCCCGTACCGACAAAGCCGGAGCCGCTATAGGTAATCAGGCGTACTGGACGGCATTGCAGGTGACCACAACAAACAAAGGCGAACAATACTGGATAAGCCAGGAGTCACCCAAGCGGCCTCCGATGCTTCCATTGTTTAACAAAGTGAAACCGTTCCTTTTTGATACTACAACGGTCAAAACTTTAAGACCAGGGCCACCATACTCTACAACTTCGGCTGAGTTTAAACAAGCAGTAGCCGAAGTGCTAAATTATAGTAATAATGCAACCCGCGAACATGAAGCGCAGGTGGCCTTTTGGGCTGACGGCGTTGCTACTTATACGCCGGCGGGGCACTGGAACGCCATTGCTGCGGACGAATTTGTAAAGCAAAATTACAGTGAAGTGCGTTGGGCACGGAATTTTGCGTTGCTCAACATGGCCGAAATGGATGCAGCGATTGTATGCTGGGATACCAAATATGCCTATTTTAACCCACGGCCATCGCAAGTGAATGATCAGGTTAAGACGCTTACCGGTTTGCCAAATTTTCCATCATACAGTTCGGGGCACTCAAATTTTAGTGCCGCGGCAGCCACTGTTTTGGACTATTTACTACCTGACAGAGGATCTAAATTCGATGATCTGGCTAATGCAGCCGCGATGTCGCGGTTGTACGGCGGTATACATACTCGCCAGGACTGCGAAGTCGGTCTTATAACTGGAAAGGCAGTTGGACAATATGCTGTAAACAGGGGTAAAGCGGACGGCGCTGACTCAGGTAACTAAAACTATCGGCCTAAGCTAAGATGTTATTCCAGAATAAGAATATATACTATACACTGCGCTTTGCTTCAGCCATGTGCTTCTTTGGTCATGGTGCCTTCGGTATAATCGGCAAAAAAATATGGCTGAACTACTTTGCTGTTTTCGGCATTGGTTCAACCTTAGGAACTCATCTAATGCCTGTGGTGGGTACAGTGGATATCCTGATGGGGATATCGCTGCTCATCTATCCGACACGGGCGGTTTTGGGCTGGCTGGCTGTGTGGGGGGCTGTAACGGCGTTTTGCAGACCCCTATCAGGCGAGCCATTTGCTGAATTTATTGAACGGGCGGGCAATTATGGGGCTCCATTGGCGCTGCTTATTTTAAGCGATGCTAAAGTTTGGGACATTAAAACATGGTTTAACCGGCTGAACATTAAATTTCCGGTAACCAGGTTTACAAACGTTAAGGTAATTCTATGTCTCCAGATCGCCATGTTTCTCCTACTATTGGGCCATGGCTGCCTGAACCTGATGGAAAAGAAAGGGATGATAAGCCAATACGCATCTCTAGGTTTTTCCAACCCCGCAAGCGTAGCTTTTATAGTGGGGAGCTTAGAAATTATCGCCGCCGTATCAGTATTTGTTAAACCGATGAGACCCCTGTTGCTCGTCTTTTTAATATGGAAAATGGGCAGCGAATTATTTTATCCGCATTGGGAACTTTTTGAATGGATTGAACGCGGCGGTAGCTATGGCGTAATTCTGGCGCTTTGGTTTGCTCTGCCTAAAACCAGTCTGCCGGTACCCAAGCAACAATTGACAACCTAAGTATAATAAATCATTTAAGTCACCAACAACAACCACAATTTTATACTAACATGAAACCTATATTCAAACTATTATCATTTATTGCTTTATTTCTCTTATTAAATCAAACAAATGTTTTTGGACAAGGATGCGTGGCTATCCGAAGCACCGGTGGTCTTTGTACCATGGACGAACACCCTGATAGCGCTGTAAAACAAGGTGCCTGGCTGTTTAACAGTAATAGCCGTTACTATCATTCATTCAGACACTTTGTTGGAAAAGCGGAACAATACCAGCGCATCGCCATGCACAACAACGTAATTAACGACGTGTTTACAGAAGATCTTACTTTTACACGTTTGTTTAATGATCGTTGGGCGCTGGCCGTTGATTTGCCTTTAGCTTTCAATGGCCGCTCGCAGCTGGCAGGCGGAGTAACACGTTTTTCGACACATTCGTCGGGCATTGGCGATGTTCGCGTGACTGGTTACTACTGGCTGCTGAACCCATCAAAAATCCACAATTTCAATATCCAGATGGGTTTAGGCCTTAAGTTGGCCACAGGCACCTACAACTACCAGGATTATTTTCTGCAGGCAAACGGCACACACGTACTGGCGCCGGTGGATCAATCAATCCAATTGGGTGACGGTGGCACCGGCTTCTC
>JAICXZ010000822.1 GCA_025934475.1 Mucilaginibacter sp.
ATCCGAAGGATGCTGAAAAGACAAAGCTCAACTTTGACAGCATTTGCAGAAAAGACCGCGAAGTTGACACCTTTGCCGTCCCAGGAGCGCCCAGAGGAAAAGGTTTTCCCGGATGGTAGACTTTTTTCATTTAAAGATTTGCTGGTTCCAATTAGCAAATCAATTACCGCGTGGAATGTTTTGAGCCTCTGCTAAAAAAATTGGCCTAATAAGTTAATACACGAATAAACTACTAAGGGCTGCTATTACATAAACCTACACACCAACATAATATATCTTCCTTTATCTATTTCAGCTATATCGATATGCGCTATAAACTGTGGCGCTATGCAGGCAGGTCGCCGACCGGCGTATTCATACGTTGAGTAATTTCATCCTGAGACCGAAATATTTAGATAGCGTAGCAAGAAAAAACTATCATACTCCGTGCTAGCATTACCCGTCTGAATACATGCAAACCAACCTTCTGTCCCAAATTTAGCGCAAGCCTCCACAGGTTTCCAACCGAAATTTGGTTTGGCAAGGTTTTTTCTAAATAATGATAAACAACATCTTTAACTATGAGATCAATATTGTACATCATCGCCGTTATCCTTGTAATTGGATGGGCGATCGGCTTTTTTGCTTACTCTGCTGGCGGAGTTATCCATATTTTACTCATCATTGCAGTTATTGCATTAATCCTTGGTTTTATCCGGGGAGATACGGCGATCTGAAAAACTTATGCATATGACAAAGCTGCCTGAAGGCAGCTTTTTTTGTTGCCTTTAATCACAGTCGTTAAGTTCATTGTGCTTTTATGAAGAACTTCAACTATCGGAAAGCCACTTAACGACTCGGAGCCTAGATTTTTATCACGTTAAAATATAAGTTGTAACAAGAAGAATTATATGACACAATCAGTACCCCAAGAATTAATACCCCTTTAAATGGAAAAAAGAAAAACACACCATAAAGAGACAAGAGCTCAGTTTGTCTTACAAAAAGTGCAGCCAGCTTTATTAGGTTTAATGGATGGTTCGGTCTCTACTTTGGCGCCAATATTTGCAGCGGCAGGTTTAACCGGAACTCCGATCAAAGCCTTTTATGTAGGGTTGGCGGCATCCCTTGGAGCTGGTATAAGTATGGGACTGGCTGAAGCATTGTCTGATGATGGAAAAGTTACAGGCCGTGGTAGCCCTATAATTCGCGGTGCAATCACTGCTGTTGCTACAGCGATAGGTGGCATGCTACACACCTTTCCCTTCCTTATACCAGATATAAAAACAGCATTGCATTTTGCTTATGGGGTAGTCGTATTAGAACTAATCGCGATAGCAGCTATTAGATATAAGTTTATGAAAACTCCGCTATGGAGTACGATTGTGCAGGTGATAGTGGGTGGTGGTATTGTTTTTGGCATAGGGATTTTGCTGGGTAAACTGGGCGCGGGTGACTAATGAGACCAATGTAGATACCTCAGTTTAGGTTTTTGGATGTTGCAATCCATATCAATTCTTACGGGTTCGGGGTATCTTTACTGTTTCAGCGGTATTTAATATTTCCAGTATCTTATCGAGTTTCTCGATCTCTATTGCATCAAGCCGCTTCATTAACTCCTCAATCTCTTTTTTCGCTGCTACATTGGTTCGGTAATCGCTATCTGCTTGCGCCCGGTCACGTTCACTTTGCCGATTTTGCGACATCATGATAATCGGGGCTGCGTAAGCAGCTTGTGTTGAAAACAGTAGGTTCAGTAAAATATAGGGATAGGGATCCCAATGATGAGCAAAGGCGATGACATTGATAATC
>JAICXZ010000604.1 GCA_025934475.1 Mucilaginibacter sp.
AAATAATTTCTCAGCCTCTTCTTTGGAAATAGCTGTAACCGGAGAAACTTTAAAATCATCAGCAGTAGATTTTCTCAGACTTTGCCACCATAATTCAGGCTTTTGATAGCTATATGGTAAAGGATTCTGTTTTAAATCATCCAACCTAAACCTCGCCTGCAAAGCCCCGTCCATCGCTAAACCGGAGGTATTGCTCATTTTAAAATAGCCTTTCAAATAATTAGTCAAAGCGGTTGCATTCAAGTTGGCCAATTGCAGCGTAAAGTTTTTGACATTATTATCGGGACACGAAGCATCCAGGTCGAAAGTAATATTCTTGACCGCCTCGGGCACATTTCCGTATTTGATATAGCCATCCCGGAAGGATGATTTTAGACTGAATTTCGGGATGCTGGTGATCACCGTATCAACATGACGCAATCCGTGCTTTTTTACCCCGGTCGAGTATTTGCCCTGGGCAAGCAGGTGCAACGCATAACGCCCTTTCAGGTCAACAGCTTTTACACCAAACGCCCGGTTCCATTTCTCCAGGTCTATCTCCGTATTTACGCGAGCAAAAATCTCGGGCGATTTGATACCATTGACACTGAATTTGGAATTAAAATAATCCTTGTCGATCCTGAAATGCAGCGAATCAATACTGAACACCAAACTGTCAGGATCAAGATTAGGCACTTTCATGTTCATATCCAAATAAAGGTCGCGCACCGGCGAAGGCGTGTGATTATTGGAGATATAGCCGTTTCGCGCCTTCATGCTGAAGGTGAAATCCGGATGCTTGTTTTTGGACGCAATGTATTGGCCGGTCAAACCTACTTGAATCTCGCCGGTACCGTTCACTTCGGTATTCTTAACAAACTTTGCATAGCTTGGTGGCAATGCTGTGAAAATGTCGCTCAAATCACTCTGGCGGGAAGTGAACTTAAAATCCATATCATACCCATCCTTCAGGAAGCCAAATTTGCCCACAAACTCTACCGGCAGCTGGTTGATCATCAGTTTATTTTTCCGGAACTCGAATGCAAGCGACTAGGTGTTGATACTGGTGACCAGGTCAGCATTCACCCGCTTTTTTACTACGTAGTTTGCGTTGGCGTACGTAAAATCAACCGAGGCAATCTCCATGTGGGATTGCAGGTCGAAGATATTTTTGGTGAAGTCGCCGCTACCGCGATAGTCGAAATCATTTGCTTCAATCTGCATGGGGATCGACGCATCATCGTATACAATGTGACTTTTATCGACGATGATCTGCTGAATCCCTAACGAAGCGCTTGCCGTGTCGGTTTTGGCATTCGGGTTAGGCGGCTGCGATTTATATACATTATAGTTGGCGTGCCCTGCGCTGTCTACCTCAATGTTAATAAATGCATTGCTCAGGTATATTTTGCTGATATTGATCTTAGAACGCAGCAGCGAAGTGAGGTCGACAGCAAAGGAAATATCTTTAGCAGCGACCAATGTATCCTGCTGAAACGGCGCAGAGCCTTTAAGGGAAAAATCCTCCAGCGTAAGCGTCAGTTCAGGAAAGCGTTTAAAGAATGAAAGGCTTGTAGACGAAAAGTTAACCTGCCCATTGATGTTTTGATTCATCAATTGCCGTATTTTTTGTGTGATTGTTTTCGGAAAAAGTACCGGCAACAGGAACATGAGCACCAACAGCGATCCGATGGTAATACCCGTAATTTTCAGCGTCTTAAACAGGATCTTCTTAAAATTTATTTTCATAAGCAATTGCACAGGTACGGCACTATGAATATAAAAATAAAAGAGAAAGTATTTATAAAGAGAAAATTAACATTGGAAATGCTCAGTAGAGACGCAAAATTTTGTGTCTCTACGATATCGGGTCCTTAGGTTTTTAGAATAAGCTATATTGAAACTGCCCTTTTTCGACTGGGGCATTTAAAGGCATCTTTTCTAATACTCTCGATCCGGTGATGTGATAAACAGCGGTTTCTTCATAGCGCGAGGCCACAACGATCTCGGTCCCATTGGCATGTTTACTGAATAATTCATAAACCAATTCGGGTTTATTGTTATCCTGCGAAAGATGCCCTAACAACAAGTGGCTCATGAATTGTGGCCTGTGTTCCAGGAAAACCTCCAGCGCCTGCTTATTCGACAAGTGCCCCAACCCGCCGCTGATGCGTCTCTTTAGATGAAACGGGTAACGGCCGTTTTTTAGCATATCCTCATCATAATTGGTTTCGAGAATGGCTGCATGGCACTTGGAAAAGTGATCAGTCAGGTGATTACAGGGCACACCAATATCGGTAAAAACACCAACCGTAACATCACTATAAGTAACTACGAAGCTATGTGCATGCGCTGCATCATGAAATTTCGGAAAAGCTGATATTTCTATTTCGCCTATCGTTGTTGGCTCATATGCTTTAAACGAGGCTACCAGGTGATGTTCAAGGCGCAGTCCGCTGTTTTGTAAGGTTGCGGGAGTGATGTAAACCGGTAAATGATATTTTTTGGAGAGAACGGTGATACCATTGATATGATCGGAATGCTCGTGTGATACGAAGATCGCCCTTACTTTTTGCATCGATAGTCCCAGCCGCTTCATGCGTCGCTCCGTCTCCCGGCACGAAATCCCCGCATCTACCAGCACGGCATCCTGGTGGTTACCGACATAGTAACAGTTGCCGTTGCTGCCCGAATTTAAAGATGCAATATAGAGTGACATCTTGCAAATTACTGGTTTTTGGCTGTATTTTGAAGGGTTTTTTTGATATAAGTTTCAACACCCGGCGCTCCCTATACCCAACTAATTATGAGAAGGTTAAGATCAGAAAACTAAAACATTCTTTATGGTTACATGTTTTAGGTTTGTGTATTGAACTGCCCGGGCGGGTTTTTCGTGACACATGCCCGCGGCAAAATTTGAAGAACATGAAAACATCAATTAGTTTGACCGCTTTGACACTTCTTTTTAGTGCAGGCGCCTTAGCTGCGACACCAAAACCACATCATTACAAAACCAATAATATCAATATGGATAAGCAGGTAGTAAGCATTATCCCGCTGAAACACGACCGCGGCTTTGCCGCCCGTGTCGACAAAATGGCTGACGGCAAATCCATGGTGATGATTTATAATGATCAGGGTGATGTTATTTTTAAAGATAAACTGACCACCACCAGGATGGGCGAAACCAAATACCTGCTGCGCAATCTCGACGACGGTAAATACACGCTTGAAGTTTACAACAAAGGCGGCCGCGACGTTAAGACCA
>JAICXZ010000738.1 GCA_025934475.1 Mucilaginibacter sp.
GTTCAAGATTGATAACTTCATCATCAGTTAAATGATCGATGTATTGAATC
Organism: Mucilaginibacter sp.; assembly: GCA_025934475.1. Classification (GTDB taxonomy): domain Bacteria; phylum Bacteroidota; class Bacteroidia; order Sphingobacteriales; family Sphingobacteriaceae; genus Mucilaginibacter. The sequence continues at coordinate 51 of JAICXZ010000738.1, forward strand.
AGCGATCTCAGGCTGTTCCCATGCGCCGATACGATCACATTCTGCCCTAGTTTGATAGAAGGAATAATAGTTTCCTGCCAAAAGGGCAACACTCGCTCCATCGTCTCGCTCAGGTTCTCTGTCAGTGGCAACTCTCTTTCTGTTAATCCTTTGTAACGCAGATCCTTGCCTGGATAACGTTCGTCATCCTTAGTAATGGCTGGCGGATGTTCGTGCGGGTCACGGCGCCATTTGTGCACTTGCTGTTCGCCATATTTCGCTGCCGTTTCGGCTTTATTCAGCCCTTGTAAAGCACCGTAAAAACGTTCATTTAACCGCCAAGATTTTTGAACAGGTATCCACAACTGATCCGTCTCCTCCAATATAATATCCAGCGTTTTGATAGCCCTTTTTAATACCGAAGTGTAGCCTATATCAAAAGCATAGCCATATTTCTTCAGCGTCACTCCTGCATGTTTTGCCTGTTTATAACCGTTCTCAGACAAGTCTATGTCGGTCCAGCCTGTAAAGCGGTTTTCGAGATTCCATAAACTCTCGCCGTGGCGTATTAGTACTAATCGGTGCATATGTGATAAAGGTAAAAGGATAAACGGGAAAGGTAAAAGATATTTTTTCAGCAATAGTTCAATACATTTGAAGAAGTCTAATCAAAACTAAAAATTTAGTGATTATCAAACACTTAGCCAGGACATTGTTAAAAAAATCGGATGTATCATTCTTGCAATCGGTGAAATCATTTTATTATATTGCCAAGGTAAACTAACCAAAACCCACATTATTATGATACCAACAACACCGGTTCCGGCTAAGGACGGTACTGCTAATCCTGCCCCTTTAGGTCTTTGCGCGTTCGGGCTAACAACTGTGTTATTAAACATTCACAATTCCGGCATCTTCGAGCTTAACTCGATGATTCTGGCCATGGGCATTTTTTATGGCGGCCTTGCACAGATCATTGCCGGTATTATCGAGGCCCGTAAAAACAACACCTTTGGGTTAACAGCCTTCACCTCCTACGGCTTCTTCTGGCTGTCGCTCGTAGCGTTGATCGTATTGCCTAAAATGGGATGGATAGATGAAACCTCCAACAACGGCATGATTGCCTATCTCGCCATCTGGGGTCTGTTCACCTTTGGGCTCTTTTTTGGAACGCTGAAATTGAACCGCGCGTTACAATTTGTTTTTGCATCTTTGACCATACTTTTTGCCCTGCTGGCCATAAGCCATGCAACCGGCAATGCCAGTTTGATGCATTTTGCAGGTTATGAAGGCATTGTTTGCGGCTTGTCGGCAATTTATACCGGTATGGCAAATGTGTTGAACGAGGTGTACGGACGAACCGTATTGCCTATAGGACCTGTTAGCAAATAGAATCTTGCCTAAAGACTTTAAAAAATATTATATCATTCCGGCTACACCGGAAGAAGTGTATATAGCTTTAACCAATCCCCTGACCATTGAATTATGGACAGGGGATGTTACTATTATGTCGACCGAACCTGGTTCGGAATTCTCCCTATGGGACGGCAGCATTGTCGGTAAAAACCTGGAATTTGAAGAAGGTAAAAAGATTGTGCAGCAATGGTATTTTGAAGGCGAACCCGATACCTCGATTGTAACGATCAAACTTCATCCGACAAAAAATAATTCTACTTCCGTTGAGGTACGACATACTAATATCCCCGACAAAGAATACGATGATTTCGCATCTGGTTGGGATGAATACTACTTCGGCCCTTTAGCAGATTTTTTTGCCGACGAATAGTTTTGCTCAGAAGATACCGAGAATAACCCGCTCGTTGATCTTTCGTCCTCTTGGCGTCTTGTTTGATGCTATCTGCCGTGTACTGCCGTATCCATAAGTCCGAATCGCTGATGCATCTATTCCCCTATGCGCCAGATAGCCTTTTATTGCCTCCGCCCTGTCTTTTGAAAGCTTCATATCCTCATCTGCCTTACCAGAGCCAGCAACGTATACTTCTATTTTCAACGATGGTTTTTTGCTCCTGAGCAAGTCAACCAACTTATTCAGATCCTCGAACGAGCTTTCGCTTATAACGGCTGTACCGGGATAAAATTCGAGGGTTCTCATGGTATTAGTCACAACTCGCCAGTCGTCAAGTGTCAACTCGGCTTTACTGGCATCCGGGCTGTTATCGGGTATGGGGCAGCCTGAGGCATCCACTTTTGTTCCTGCCGGTGTATTGGGGCATTTGTCGAAATAGTCGGGCACACCGTCGCCGTCACTGTCAGCGGAGTACTTGCTTGCAGCACTGTTTGCCGAAGCCAGGTCATTTGATAGCTTCACGTTCTTAGCGTATTCCTGGTCAAGTTCATCCTTTTGTTCCTGAAGTGACGCTTGCATAGCATTTTCACGGGCTTTATCCTGCATCTGCACTTCGGCCAGGCGACTCATCCTTACCAGTTCCGGCTTTGACCGTTTTCCAAAAACAAACTCCAGGCCAAGATGAGCATAAGAAAACCTGTCGTTAGTTGGGCCGTAAGCATACCCGTCAAGGCGGTCGTCACCGGCAAAATTAA
>JAICXZ010000168.1 GCA_025934475.1 Mucilaginibacter sp.
AATTACGACGGCACGGTTTGGTTCCGTAAGACGGTAGATCTGCCGGCAACCTGGGCAGGAAAAGAATTGAAGCTCGATATCGGCGGTATCGACGACCTTGATGATTCGTTTTTTAATGGAACCGAAATTGGCCACACTGAAGCATTTTTTTTAAAGAGAAGTTATACCATCCCGGCAAACCTGGCGAAAGCTGGCAAAAATGCTATTGCCGTACGCGTGTTTGATACTGGCGGTTTAGGCGGCATCAATAAAGGGCCGGTAATTTTATCGGTGGCGGGCGATACCTCTGCAAAAATAGACCTGGCAGGCAATTGGAACTATCACCTGGCTACTGACCTGAAGGACCTGCCGCAAGTACCGGTTAACCCAACCAGCGCGAATAAGCCGACCGTTATTTATAATGCGATGATCAAACCGATCCAGCCATTTACGATCAAAGGTGTGATTTGGTACCAGGGCGAAAGCAATGCCGACCGACCTTACCAGTACGAGCAGCTTTTTCCGCTTCTCATCAGCGATTGGCGACAGAAATGGGGCGAAGGTAATTTCCCGTTCTACTTTGTACAGATAGCTAACTACGCCGCAAAAGACCAACCACCCGCTGCCGACTGGCCGGCTTTACGTGACGCGCAGCTTAAAACGTTATCGGTTCCAAATACAGGCATGGCGGTGACTATTGATATTGGCGATTATTATCGCATCCATCCACAAAATAAACAGGAAGTTGGACGCAGACTTGCGTTAATAGCGCGGGCAAAAACTTATGACGAACATATTCCGTACTCAGGGCCAGTTTATCAATCTCAAAAGGTAGAGGGAGATAAAATAATCCTCTCGTTTGGGTATGCTGATGGCGGCCTCGTTGCAAAAGGCGATACGGTAAAAGGATTCACTATTGCTGGGGTAGATAAGGTATTTCATTCGGCAACTGCCATTATATCGGGTAATAAGATTATTGTTTCAGCTACGGACGTTCCCAATCCGGTAGCCGTGCGCTATGCCTGGGCAAATTTTCCCGCTTGCAATTTGTACAACGGCATAGGCTTGCCTGCATCGCCGTTTAAGACCGACGACTGGGAAGGCATACGTTAATATGAATATTATTCAACATCAATGCCTATTTGCTTGAGTAGCAGGGAGGCATTGAATGTTTTGCATTCGCCGTGTTTGATCTTGTAATCAAACAGCATTTCACCGTCCTTAACCTGGATGTCGAAATAAAAATTGCGGATGTAATCAGGATAGTCTTTTTCCAGTTCGGCTATTTGAAGATCATGGGTGGCTACCATGCCTACGCCTTTGCTGCTCATTAGTTGGATGATCACCGCTTTTGAACCCCGGTATTTGTCAATTGAATTGGTTCCCCGCAGCATCTCATCTACCAGGAAAAATACTTTCTTGTGGCCTGCAACTTCGGTCAGCAGCATTTGGAGACGGTCGATCTCCGCCTTAAAGGTCGAAGTCGATTCGCTAAGCGAATCTTTAATGCGCATATAGCTGATAATTTCCATTACCGACACCTGCATGCTATCGCCACAAACCGGCGCACCCGACAAAGCCAATACCGTATTGATGCCTATGGTGCGCAGAAATGTACTCTTGCCAGCCATGTTGGATCCGGTGATGATATCGATGTTGAGCGCATGATCTAGTTCGTAATCATTGGCTACTCTTATGTCTTCGCTGATAAGCGGGTGTGCGAGGTTTTTGGCTATGAGGGTGTAATTACCCCCATCGGCAATTTGAGGGAAGCACCACGCGGGGTAGTTGATATGCAATCCGGCTAAACCGAGCAGAGCTTCAAATTCGGCTATAATGTCGAAGGCATCTTCCAGGTTATGTTGATTATCGCGTTTCCAGTCTTCGATTGCGATAGTTTGTTTCAGCGTCCAAAGGAAAAACAGGTTTAGTACAAAACCCACAATCATATTTAGGGAGTACCCTAGTTTATTGACGAGCGCTGCCAATTTGGCAATCTTCTTAGAGGCGCCTTCCGAGACCAGCTTTTGTGCCAGGTTGCGGCACCGGTCTTGCTCCCACTGTTCCAGCTCTATGCGCTTATAAGCATCAGCGTAGCCTGCGAGCACATCGCCCATTTTGTCGGCTATAGAAGACGATTTGGCTATAAAGCTCCCGCGCGAACTGACTAACCCGATGTTGAAAATGCCCAGGACAATTGCAGCGGTATTGGCAGGGTGATAAAAATAGCCGCCAATAATTGTGACCAGCAGCAGCCAGGGAGACACTTTGATGTAAGGAACTATCCATTTGCGGCCGTTCAATTCGAGCGGCGTTTGCAGGTAGCTGAACAAGGCATCTAAGCGCCCGGCCTTTTCATCCATAGCGAAGAGAAGCCGCGCCTGCATGTCGTGTTTCCAGCCTGCTTTTCCGGCTAACTCTTTTACAGCTTGCTGCCGCGATAATATTTCTGATTTGTCAGTCGGAGCGCTCAGCCAGGCTGACAGTTTTTGATTGCCCCTGGCTGTAGCTGCCCTGTTGGCGAGCTGAAATAGTGAAGCTTCGCCGAAAATATCGAGATCGGAAGTGTAAAAGTGCTTTTCGTCAGCAAATTGTTGTCCGTTGGGGTAGATATTTTTATGATCAACGATGCTTTGGATCTCGTTCTCATTGACCCGTTCAAGATTTTGGTAATATGCCTTTTGCTTATCAAATTCGCCCTGGCGCGATACCAGCCATGTAAAGCAAAAAACTAAAATAGCTGCAGCAACGGCAATAATGGTGAAAGTATCAAGCTTGGCTGCGATGATGACCGACAGGACCATCAGGCCAAAAATGACAAGCCTATATAGTGAATAGGTATTTGAGAGACTCTTGTATTTCTCTGCCTCGGCGGCAGCCTGTTTGGCCCTGTTTTTATAATCGTTGATGACGTCTTGCATCATTATTTTTTGTTCTAATGGTGAAATGTTGTAAAGTTGCAATGTTTTCGGAGATAGAAAAACTTTTATGAAGATTACCCTGTTAATGGTGGGCAAAACGGAGGAGGCTTATTTGAGGGAAGGCATCAGCATTTACCTAAACAGGCTGCGTCATTATATCCGATTGGATTTTGTTGAGATTACTGAGCTTAAGAACACCAGGTCGTTAACACAACAACAACAGAAAGCCAAAGAAGCCGAACTGATCCTCAGAAAATTATTGCCCACAGATCAGGTGATCCTGCTCGACGAAAAAGGCGTGCAGGTGACCTCCGCTCAATTCTCAGAATTCATCGATAAAAAGCAGCTCAGCTCTATTAACAATCTTGTATTTGTGATTGGTGGACCTTATGGTTTCGACGAGTCTGTGTACCAGCGGGCGAATGATAAATTGGCGCTTTCTAAGATGACCTTCTCGCACCAGATGGTCCGCTTTTTCTTTGTCGAACAGCTTTACCGGGCGTTTACCATACTCAGAGGCGAGCCTTATCACCATGTCTAAAGCATTGAACAACAGTAATATCTTTGTCAAATAATATTCCTGTCAAAACGAAGTTATAGTTAAATCTCAAGGTTTTGGTACCTTTGTACATTATTCCAATGCTATGCACCAGGTAATTGCCGAATTAATCTCTGTAAAATTTATCCTTTTATACATCCTGATCATTTCTACCATCATTGTCCACTACAGGGGCAAGGTGCGGTATAAATTCTTCAGGCAGCTGACGGACCATTCTACTTTCATGGCGCCCATCAACGTACCCATGTACGCATTTTCGGGAGTTGAGAATAAGCCATATATCAAAACGTCCAATTTTCCGCAACTGGATGCGCTGCGCGATAACTGGCAGACCATACGCGACGAGGCACTGCAACTGGAGCGCGAGGAGTTGATCAAAGGCTCGGATAAATACAACGACGCCGGTTTTAACTCATTTTTCCGTCGCGGGTGGAAACGCTTTTATTTGAAATGGTATAATGATTTTCACCCCTCGGCGAAGAAATATTGTCCCGAAACGGTAAAATTGATCAGCAATGTCCCTTCGGTAAAAGCGGCTATGTTTGCCGTATTGCCTGCGGGCAGTGAGTTGTTGGCCCATCGTGATCCTTATGCCGGCTCGCTTCGTTACCACTTGGGGTTGATCACTCCAAACTCCGAGTTGTGCCATATTGTAGTGGATGGACAAAGCTATGCCTGGAAAGATGGCGAAGATGTGATCTTCGATGAAACTTATATCCACTATGCCGAGAACAAGACCGACGTTGATCGGATCATTTTGTTTTGCGATATCGAAAGGCCGGTAAAAACAGCTTTTGGCAGGGCCTGGAACAAGTTTTTTGGGTGGTTCATCATGGCTTCAGGGTCATCGCCAAATATGGGCGGCGACAAAACCGGTAATATCAACAAGGCCTTCAAATATGTTTATTCTATCAGGCGTCTTGGTAAAAGCATTAAAGCATATAACCGCAAGTTGTATTATGCTGTAAAATACCTGTTACTCATTGTCATCTTGTACTTTGCGTTCTTCCGGTGGATCATTAATCTGATCGTAAAACACTAACTTTGCGGCATGCACATGCATTCACATTCCCACTCGCATGATCATTCTCATGGTCATCATCACCACGATCATACCCCTAAGCTCGATCATCTTAATACTGCATTTATCGTCGGTATCATTTTGAACTCGGCCTTCGTGGTGCTTGAGGTGGTTTTCGGTCTTTGGAGTCATTCACTTTCATTGCTTACCGACGCTGGTCACAACCTGAGCGATGTTGCCGGTTTGGCACTTGCCTTATTGGCTTTTAAGCTGACTAAGGTTAGCTCAAGCAGTCAATATACATATGGCTATAAACGCTCTACCATTATTGTGTCTTTCTTTAATGCACTGGTGCTGTTTATTGCTGTCGGTTTTATCGGCTACGAGGCCATTATGCGCTTCATTCACCAGGAGCAGGTTGAAGGCGGTACAATGGCTTGGGTGGCCTTAGCGGGTATCGGCATCAATGGTATTACCGCTTACCTGTTTGTAAAGGACAAAGACAAGGATCTGAACGTAAAAGGCGCTTACCTTCACATGGCCGTTGACGCTATTGTTTCGTTTGGCGTGGTTGTGTCGGGTGTTATTATCTATTTCACTAAGCTATACTGGATAGACAGTGCTGTCAGCCTTATCGTCGCCATTGTTATCCTGAAAGGCACATGGAGCTTGCTCAGCGATAGCTTGAGGCTGGAGATGGATGGTGTGCCTAAAGAAATGGATCTTGAAAAGATCAAGAGGGAGCTGATGAAGGGTAAGGGGGTTATCGATGTTCACCACGTTCACGTGTGGGCATTGAGTACCACCGAAAACGCACTCACTGCGCATCTTGTTATCGATACCGCCAGTGCTCCCGAATTCGATGCTATTAAACACGATTTAAGGCATCGCCTCGAACACTTATCTATCAGCCACAGCACTTTCGAGCCTGAATTCAGCAACGAGAAGTGTGTGCATGTGGATTGTTAGTGGGAGAGTTGATTAAGTTGAATAAGTTTGATTGAGTTGATTAAGTTGGCTTGATCTAAAACTCAATCAACCACTCACCTAATCAACCCAATCAACTATTTCTTTACAGCTTTCGCTTTCTTGGCAGCCGGTTTTGCTTCTTTCTGTTCTGCAACTGGTTCTTCCTTCACTTCTTCCTTAACAGGTTCGGGAGCATGCTCGGCTGACGGATCCGGTTCGTCGAACAGCGGCATTTCCTTTAGGATATTGAACCAGTTCACGATCTTCTTCATATCAGAAGCGTAAACTTTCTCTTCGTCGTGGCCTGGGGCTACTTCTCTAAAGAGTTCGCGTAATAATCTTGTATCGGCTTTTGGATCGGGAATGCTTTTTACAGCTTTCATCCGTTCCAATACGTCGGTCAACTTCAAATCTTCTTCGTCGCCGAAAATGGTAATCTCATCCAGCGCCGCTATCTTTGCGGTCGACAAGTTGGCAACCAGTTTGGTTTTATTGGCATCCAGGCTCTCGAGTATAAAGCCCGATTTATTTTGTGCCAGCGCTTTCCACAAGCCCGGCTTTCCTGCTACAGCTACTATTCCTCGTAGATTCATTCTTTTAGTAATAAAAGTTATAAAGGTTGTAGAAGTTAGAAGGGTTTGAAATTTTAACTATTATAACCATTTTAACTTCTACAACCATTTCAACTAGTCCTCAATAACTTCTACCCCCAGAATCTTATCACCCTGGCGGATATCGTCCACTATGTCGACGTTTTCGATCACCTTGCCGAAGCAAGTGTGGTTGCGGTCGAGGTGGGCAGTGTTGGTGCGGCTGTGGCAGATGAAAAATTGCGATCCGCCGGTGTTGCGGCCTGCATGTGCCATTGACAATACACCACGATCATGGTATTGATTATCACCGGTCAGCTCACAATCGATATGGTAACCCGGACCGCCGCTTCCTGCGCGGTAAGCTGTTTCAGGATTTTTTGAATACGGGCATCCCCCCTGGATCACAAAATTTGGGATCACACGATGGAAGGTAAGGCCATCATAAAAGCCTTCTTTAGCCAGCTTTTTAAAGTTAGCTACTGTATTTGGCGCATCCTTGTCATAGAATTGAACGGTCATGTCGCCTTTAGCAGTTTTTATTATTGCTTTGCTCATTTTTTAAAATTGACAGGCTGCAAAGTTAGTATTATGAGGTGAAAGGTGAAAGGGAAAAGGTTAAAGGCAAAACTGGGAATTTATAATCTTAGTAAATGAGTTATTACGCAAGGCTCTTTGTAAACATCCACAACAAAGGAATTGTTGACGATATTAATTTGATAGACGCGAGCATGCCCCAGATCAGAATAAGTCATATTGTCCCATAAATTGGCTGTTGTTTTCATCGATCTCATTACAGTATGGTAGGCCTGATTAGATTTAGTGCTATCTTGTCGGCATGTTCCCACGATTAGGAATTTTAGCTGTGTACTATCAACCG
>JAICXZ010000309.1 GCA_025934475.1 Mucilaginibacter sp.
ATTGGATGGTATCTGCCCGGAAACAAATAGTAGGCCCCCGGCTTCGACAGCTTGGTTGTAAGGACCGATAGGTGCGGGAGCATTGGTGGTATTGATTATCTTTTTCATATTAGTTGTATTGGTTATAGCGGTTGTATCAGTTGTATTGGTTGTGTCACTTGTTCAAAATAATTTACTACTTCAACTAATACAACCATTACAACCAATTCAACTCAGTGATGCAAAACCAGCTTCTTGATCACATAAAAGATGATTGCAGCAATAAACATAATTATTGCTGTAGCATTAATAAAATGCATCACCTTCAGATTGAAGCTGGTGGGTCTGTTTGGATCCTTCTTTCTGAAAAAATACATGAACAAATTTAGCAAAAAAAGAAGGCTTACCGGTATCGGTAAGCCTTCTGAATATTTGAGTTATTTCAAATTATTTTTGTTTGAACTCAACGCGGCGATTCAAGATACGGCCTTGTTCAGTTGAGTTGTCAGCAATTGGGTGAGTTTCACCGAATGCTTTTACTTTCAAACGTTTTGCATCAACGCCAGAGTTAACCAGGTAAGTTTTAACTGAGTTAGCGCGGTCTCTTGACAAACGCATGTTGTGAGCAGCAGTACCTTCAGATGAAGCGAAGCCATCAAGTTCAATCTTCTTAGAAGCGTTAGCACGCAGGTCAGCTGAAGTGTTATCCAGAGCTGGGTAAGAAGAAGTTCTCAATACTGAGCTATCGAACTCGAACTGAATGTTTGAGTAAGCTTTAGTACTTTCTGATGGATTCAGATCTGATTTCTTCACGAATAAAGAAGTATCAATTTTCGGGAAGTTGATTGGGCAACCAGAACCGTCAACCACAGTACCGGCAGGAGTATTTGGACATTTGTCGAACTGATCAGCAACACCGTCACCGTCAGAGTCTTTCTTCAAGTCGTTGATAGCGTTTTCAACGTTACCTACACGGCCCTTAAGAGCTTCAACTTCCTGACGAAGAGCTGCGTCATACAGTTCGTCGTACATCATAGCAACAGGGTTTACCCATTCTAAAGCTGGTTTCGATTTGGTACCGAAAGTGTACTCTAAACCGGCATAACCGTAAGAGTATTTGTCCTTGTGGATCGAGTTGTTTTTGATGCCGTCAAAGTTATCACCGTCGATGAAATTTTCAGTGTAACCTAAGTTCAGTGCAAGAGCGTCGGTCAGTCTGAATTTAACACCTGCACCGATTGGAATAACGTACTCTCTAACATCGCGGCCGGTAGCGTTCTTAAAATCAAAAGGAGCTCCTGTTTTGTCAACACCGGTTGGGTTATACCAAGCCAAACCAGCACCAGCAGTGATGAAGAAGTTTACAACGTTTTTGCGGCGGATGTAGTCAATAGTAGCAACGTTTACAACACCGCTGATTGTTCCTTGAAAGAAGCTGGTTGAATAGGATGCAGGCGAGTTAACGCTTGCGTCACTACCTTCAACTTTACCTCCGCGAACATCAAGTTGTAACCCAAAGTTGTGTGCTAATTGATTGCGAACGGACAGACCGTAACCGAGTGCAATCTTTTTGTCTGAGAAGTCAGCTGATCCGCCTGTAGCCATAGCTTGTGACGTAGCGCCAACGTTTAGGCCCACACTCCAAGTGCTGTATTGCCCTCTGCCGCCAAATACCTTGGCAGTAGTTACTGAGTCTGAGGTGGCCATTGGCGCGGCAGCTTTCTTGGTAGAGTCAGCTTGACCATAGACCATCCCAACAGCCAGCAGGGACGTGAATGTAAGGGCGACTGTTTTCTTTAATGTAGAATAGTTCATAGTTTTAAGATTAAACAATTTAATTGTGATTTTTTTTCCAAAATTAGTAATTATGTTTGATTCACTACCAAACATTGTTCCAATTTTTATATTGGATAATACAAATAAATAAAAAAAAATGTTTTGGAAAAATAAATAATCCCCCAATTGATGAAATATCTACCCATTAGTAACATATTATTTACAAATAATAGAAAAAATTTCGTTAAACGAATAAAGTCAAACTCGCTTGCCGTTTTTCACGCAAATGATGAGTTTCCAAAAAATGGTGATCAAACCTTTGTTTTTAAGCAAAATGCCGATTTCTTTTATTTGACAGGCATTGATCAGGAGCAAAGTATACTGGTTTTATATCCTGATTGTCCTAATCCTTTATACAGAGAAGTACTCTTTTTAAGACAAACAGATGAGCATATTGCTGTATGGGAAGGACATAAATATACTAAGGAAGAGGCGCGTAAAGCCTCCGGGATCGAACAGGTATTTTGGTTAAGCGATCTGGACAGTATATTACATAGTATTATTAATTATGCAGATAATATTTATATAAACACCAATGAGAATGATCGTTACAGTTTCACGGTGCCTTACCGCGACCTGAGAATGTACGAGCAGTTGCGCCAAAAGTATCCTCTTCACAATTACGAACGTTCGGCGGTAATACTGCGCGAACTGCGAACCCGAAAATCAGACATCGAAATTGAGTTAACGCGTAGAGCATGCGAGATAACACGCGATGCATTTGTGCGTGTATTGAAGTTTGTTAAACCCGGCGTTGGCGAATATGAGATAGAAGCCGAATTTACCCACGAATTTCTGCGCCAGCGTGCTACCGGTAATGCCTATAGTCCAATTATTGCATCTGGCGCTAATGCAAATGTGCTGCATTATATAGATAATAACCAGGTTTGTAAAGACGGCGATGTTTTGCTGCTTGATGTCGGTGCCGAATACGCTAATTACAATGCAGATATGACGCGATCGATACCTGTCAACGGCCGTTTTACCAAGCGGCAACGCGATGTATACGATGCGGTATTGCGTGTAATGCGTAGTGCTATTACCATGATTGAAGCGGGTGCTATATTAACGGAATACCAGGACGAGGTTGGAAAAATAATGACCAGTGAATTGATTGGCTTGAATTTGCTTAAAAAACATGATGTTGAAAAACAGGACCCGAAGATGCCCTTATACAAGAAGTACTTTATGCATGGCACTTCGCACCACCTGGGTTTGGATGTACATGATTTCGCCAGCCGGTACAGGCCGTTCGAGGTTGGAAATATACTGACATGTGAACCAGGTATCTATATACCAGAAGAAGGTCTGGGTATACGGTTAGAGAACGATATTCTGATCACCAAAGATGGTAACGTCGATTTGATGGCCGATATCCCATTGGAAGCGGAGCATATCGAGGAGATTATGAATAGTTGATTGAGTTGGATTAGGTTGATTAAGTTAAGTGGTTTCTTGCCAATTCTGAACTTAATCAACCTAATCCAACCTATTCAACTTAATCAACTGTTCATCCACAAAATGATAAAGATTAAACTGTCCATCAGCCAAACCGGATCTTATTTCTTGTATTAGGCTACCTTTATCAACATTCGCCATCCGCTTTTGCTGAATCAGTTTATAGGCCTTTTCTGCTAACAGGAATTCTTTGCGATTATTTTTTACTGATGATTGGGCGTAAATAAAGTCAACCACCTCTTTTATTCCGTCATTTTGAGAGGCGATGGTTTTAAATACCGGAATATCAGCGTGCTTTTGCTGAACCATTTTTTTGAGGTTGTTGGCAAACAAGTCGGCGCCTTCGCGGTCAGCTTTATTAACTATAAAGGCATCAGCAATCTCCATTAATCCCGATTTAATGCTTTGTATCTCGTCACCGCCTTCGGGAACCAATACCACGAGCGTTTTATCTGCCAGTCCAGCGATTTCAATTTCTGACTGACCTACACCGACGGTTTCTACTATAATATAATCAAAACCGGATGCCCGCAACACATCAGTCATCTCAATAGTTTTGGCCGACAACCCTCCCAATGATCCGCGTGTCGCAATCGAGCGAATAAAAACATCAGGGTCATTAAAATGAGTAGACATCCTGATCCTGTCGCCCAGTAGCGAGCCGAAATTAAAAGGGGAGGTTGGATCAATTGCCAGCACAGCAACTTTATGGCCTTTATCAGTGAACGCCGAGATCAGATCATTAACCAGTGTGCTTTTTCCAGCGCCGGGCGGTCCGGTAATGCCAATAACGGGGACCTCTTTTTTAAATTTAAGCGATTTTAAAAGTTCATCAGCACCACTAAGGTCATTTTCAACCATGGTCAGCGCACGCGCTACCGATCTGAAATCATGGGTGCCAAAATTGTGACGATGCGGTACTGCCATTTTATAATGGAGTAAATTAACAAAAAATATAGCACAGATAAACTCAACGTCGGAAAGCTATATTTGCGAAGTTTTAAATTTACCCAACCCGAATGAAGGTAGCAGGCTTCACATTTATCCGTAATGCAGTTAAGAATGATTACCCTGTGGTTGAGGCTATAACATCTATTTTGCCGCTGTGCGACGAGTTTGTAGTGGCCCTCGGTAATTCGGATGATGGAACAGATAAGTTGGTAGAAGGTATCAACTCGCCAAAGATCAGGATTATTAAAACCATCTGGGATGATAGCCTGCGCGAAGGTGGCTCTGTATTTGCCAAGGAAACGGACAAAGCATTCGCGGCTATTTCGCCTGATGCTGATTGGTGCTTTTATATCCAGGGCGACGAATGCGTTCACGAAAAATACCTGCCCCTGATCAAAAAGGAAATGGAGAACAATCTCAACGACGAGCGTGTTGAAGGATTGCTTTTTAAATACCTTCATTTTTATGGATCATACGATTATTACGGGCACTCACGCCGGTGGTATCGTCGGGAGATCAGGATATTACGCAATAAAAACGGCATACATTCCTACCGCGATGCCCAGGGATTCAGGCTTGATGGCAGAAAGATCAGCGTAAAATTTATCGATGCCTACATTTATCATTATGGATGGGTAAAACCGCCGGCAGGATTAAAAAACAAGCTGCTCAACTTCAATCAGTTTTATCACGATGATAGCTGGATAGCAGAAAACCTCCCCGAAACCTTCGAATTTGACTATAAAAATGCCGACAGGCTCATTCCATTCACCGGGACGCACCCCGCCGTAATGCAGAAACGCATAGCAGCTACCAACTGGAAGCTGGATGTCGATTTTAAATCACTGGCAAGGAAAATGACACTCAG
>JAICXZ010000390.1 GCA_025934475.1 Mucilaginibacter sp.
AAATGAAAATGAATTTCTTTATTTACGTGCAAACAAATATTTGCCTGTTGCTGAAAAGATTCTTCGCAAAGATAAAAAAATACCGCAGTATAATTTCTTTTTACATATGATCTCTTTTTCAAAAATGATTATTCAGATTTTTGATGAAATCCTCATCAGTCAAACGATATGCAATCGCTCCGGACGGGAACAGACCGTAACGATGATTAGGGCCAAATTTCGATGAACCGTCGTCACGTAATGTTGCGGTAACCAGGAGCTTATCCTTGTAACCATAGTTTACCCTGCCGAAGTAGTCGGTATTGGTTGATTGTGTTTTACTGCTGCCGTAGCCGTTGGTTAAAGCACCTGCGCCCAGGTTGTAATAAAGGAAATCGTCTGTCGAAAAACCTTTAGATGCAGCCGATAATGATTCGCTCACGTCTTTCTGGTTAGACACGCCGGCAAGAACCGTGAAGTCGTGATCTTTATTGACCTTGAATTTATAAGTCAAATAGTTTTCAACCAACCACCTGAACGAATAGAATGATTGCTCAGATGCCATCGCCCCGTTTGCCTGGCCTGCGGGCAGGGTGCTTGGAGTATACTGACCATCCACCGTGTTGCTGTATTCGCTACCTGCATTTAGGTGGTAGGTAAGGTTTTTAATCAGTTGGTAATCCAATGTCACATTACCGTTTATCAGCTTATTGCCGGCATTGTTTGTTGGCTCAACCAAATTGGCCAATGCGTTTTGCAAACCGCTACCGCCCGGAGGTGTGTAGAAGTTATAAGTACCATCAGCTTTGTAGATAGCGGCGCTTGGCGGTGCTGTCAGGATGCTGAACATAGGCGCGAGAATATTTCCCGGATAGGTTTGCAGGGTCGAGTTGGTGCTGGCACCATAAAAGTTGGCGCTGATCTTGATATCGTCGTTCAGATTCTTTTCCGTACCAATGCGTGCCGAATACCTTTCCATGCTGGTGTTTTTCAAAACGCCAAGTTGGTTGATGTAATTACCGGAAACGTATAGCTTTGACGATTGATCGCCACTGCTGATGCTAACGCCCCTGTTGGTTACGTTGGCGTTTTGGGTTGCTGCAGCCAGCCAATTGGTATTGGCTATAGGTGTGCCTGCACCGAACGGAGCGGGTTTGCCATCTTCGATTGCTGTTGCGTTCTGAATTGAAGCAAATTCCTGACCAGTCAGCAGCGATGGCTTATAATTATTAAACTGGCGGCCGTTCGAGACGTCAGCGTCAATCGCGACCTTCCCGTTTTTGCCTTTTTTAGTGGTAATGAGTACAACGCCATTACCGCCCCGGGAACCATAGATAGCCGCGGCGGAAGCATCCTTCAAAACTTCGATATCCTCAATATCGTTAGGGTTGATCTGGTTGCCATTGTCGGAAATGAATCCGTCAACTACGTACAATGGCTCGTTGCTGGTATTGATGGAGTTGCCGCCACGCACCGTTATTGAAAGTGCGCCGCCGGGTGCAAAGTTGCTTTGCTGAACCTGCACGCCCGCTGCCTTGCCCTGTATAGCCTGGCCGAGACTTGAGGTTGTACCGCCGAGGTTCATATCGCTGCTCTTTACCGAGCTCACTGAACCGGTAAGGTCGCTCTTTTTAACCGCGCCGTAACCAACCACCACCACTTCCTGCAGGGATTTGGTATCTTCCTGCAATTGTATAGTGATTGAACTGCCCGATACTTTTGCTTCGGTAGTTAGATAGCCGGTAAAGCTTACTACTAAAACTGCGCCCGGTTGAACATCCAGCGAAAACTGACCATTTACATCAGTCACCGTTGCTGTTTGCGTACCTTTTACTCTGACAGTAGCGCCAGGCAGCGCTAATCCTTTGTTGTCAACAACCTTTCCTTTAATCAATGCGGCTGGATTGACGTGAGCAGCGGCATGATGGTCGGTCGCACCGGCAGGCGATGCTGTGAATGCCTGCGCCGAAACGAGGCATAGCAGCACACAAATGCTTCTGCGACTTTTAAGACCTTTAAGTATGTTTCTCTTCATATAGTGTGAAATTTTAGATAATGGGTTTTATTGGTTTTTAAGTACATTATTTTATTAAGAAAATGGCGTTCAAGGCGGCTGCTGCGTACTTTTCATATTCAATAGCGGAATTAACTGGTTGAGTTACTGGTGTTAACTTAGTGTTACGAACAGTGGAAGGTAGGGAGGCTTAAAGTCAGTTGGCGAATGCAACTCAACGCAAACGTTTGTGGAACAGATGCCTGAGCGCCAGGCATCAGGCAGCGCAAAGAAAACCAAAGGCACTTGTAGTTGCCCGGGGCACTGTTATTAAGGTGTTGTTAAATATTGGAGCGACTTAGTGTGACGAAGATTTAGCGAAAAGGATAGACCGATAGTTTATAAAAATGCACGGCTATTGAGAGATACAAACGTTTGCGTAGAAATATGGTTCGAAATTGGGATGCTGTTTTGTGCTTTGAAAACCATTTCACGAGCCATATTTTCATGGAGATATCGTTTATTTAGCAACGATTTAAGATGCCCAACGTAATAGTTTAATATGTGTAACGTAATATTTACTTTTGTTAGTAAATTAATTTCATGTCAGTAAACAAAATATCGGTGCTATATGTGGATGACGAACAGGACAACCTGTTCTCATTTTTGGCTACATTCAGGCTCAAATTCAGAGTACTAACCGCCTCTGACGGAGATGAAGCCTTAAAGCTGCTGGAAGAAAAGATGGTACACATTATTATCTCGGACCAGCGGATGCCGCATATGACCGGCGTGCAGCTTTTCGAAAAAATTCAGGAGAAATATCCCGACCCTATTCGCGTCCTATTGACCGGCTATGCCGATATGAATGCGGTAATTGACGCGGTAAATAAAGGGAAAATATTTCATTATCTCACCAAACCCTGGAACGAAGAAGAATTAACAATGACTATTGAGCGGGCTTATAAGGCCTGGCAGGATAAACAGGCGCTGAAGGATTCGAATGAGCAACTTGAGTTTCTGCTGCGTCAGAAACTACTTTCCTGATAAGGTTTCTGCTTAATTTACGTCGACATTAATCTGCGTCAAAAACGACTTGAATTTGTCGCGCGTTAAGGGCTTTTCGATAATCATTTCTACATTACGGCGCATGCTCAGCCTTTCCAGCTCGGCTTTATTCATGGACGAGGTTACTATTACAATCTGGTAATTATCTTTTATCTCGTCAGGTAATTCTTCGAAAAGCGTTATAAAACTGGACCCGTTCATCCTGGGTAACATCAGATCCAGCATGATAATATGCCGGTCCGCCTTTGGCGCTTTATCTAACATTATATAGTTCAACGCTGCATCCGCAGTTAAAAATGTCTCAATATCTGCCTCACCTATCATCCTTCTGATGAGTTCCGTAGCAATATATATATCTATTTCAGTATTCTCTACAACAATGAATGACAACCTCATGTACTTATTTGCTTGGAATAGTTAATTTAAAAACAGTGCCCTCGCCCACCACCGAGCTTACTTCGATATTTCCGCCCAGCTTAATTAGCGCACCTTTAACATTATATAATCCTATACCCGAACCCGCCCGATGCGAGGTGGCCCTGGAGAAAAGGTTAAATATTTCGTGAAAATGACTCTCAGGTATGCCTATGCCCGTA
Source organism: Mucilaginibacter sp. (assembly GCA_025934475.1). Lineage (GTDB taxonomy): Bacteria > Bacteroidota > Bacteroidia > Sphingobacteriales > Sphingobacteriaceae > Mucilaginibacter. Next base: position 3,637 of record JAICXZ010000390.1, read on the forward strand.
TCACTTATCACAATCGTGGCTATCGCATCGTATATCGAGATCCTCAAATCGATGCTTTTGCCCTGGAAGTTCTTTTTCTGATACTTGATAGCATTGGTTACCATGTTATTCAATATCATCTTGATCACCAGTTCATCACTACGGAAGGGTTCGGGCTGATCTACCGTAATATCGAACTGAATTTTATTAGTGCTGGTATATATTCCATAAACATCCTTGAGCTCCTCGGCTACCTGGTTAAAATCGATATCCACTATTTTGAGTTCACCGCGGCGCGAACTGTAGTAATCGTGCATGCTGGATATGTAGTCCTCCAGCTTAAATACCGATTTCTCCATCAGCATCAGCAGCTCTTTGATCTCGCTCATGTCGTTCATTTCACGGGCGATATCAATGGCGCCCAGAATACCGGTTAGCGGCCCCCTGAGATCGTGACTTACGCTGTAAGCAAACTTATCCAACTCGGTATAAGCCAGCTGCAACTCCTGGTTTTTGATCTGCAGCATCGAGTTGGCGAGGTAAAATTTGTTACCTTCCTCGATGGCCGAAGTAATATCCTGCTCTATCCATGGCTTGCGGATATACCTGAAAATATTGCCCCGGTTAATGGCTGATATAACGGCCTCAATATCCGCATAAGCGGTGATGAGAATTCTTATGGGCAACGGGAAAACCGTTCTGATCTCTTCGAAAAACTCGACGCCGGTTTTGCCTGGCATGCGCTGATCGCAAAAAACGACGCGGATATCGGGGTTTTTCTCCAGGTGTTCAATGGCCTGCGTTGTATTTTCAGCCAAAAGGATACGGTATT
>JAICXZ010000731.1 GCA_025934475.1 Mucilaginibacter sp.
AAACTCGCTTATTCCATCACCACATCACCAAAAGAAATGCTGCCGCGTAATGATAGTGATACCCACAGGAGGCGGTTTATTAGGGGCGGCACTGCCGTTTGGGCGCCTTTTACCATGCAGGCAGGAAAGACCAGGCAAACACTCACCTTTAGCTACTTTGATTATAAAGAAAAATATGGCCGTGGGCATTTCGTAGGCTTAGACGGAAGCCAGGTTAGCGACGTACTGGGTACTATTGCCCGCATTGGTGTTATCGACTCCCTTCATTTCGGCGGTAATAGCTGGCATACGCCATATGGCCCTATCTGCTTGCACGAACAGTACATCGCTCAGATAGGCTTGGGTATCAATGATCCCGAATATCTCAATGGCTATAAAAGTTGTCTGAATTTTTATCGCGATCATGCCATATTGCCGGATGGCCGGGTTTACCCGCGCTGGGCCTATACCAACGAAGATGCGATGCCCGGCAAGTTTAATAAATACGGATTCTACGAGGCGCAATGGGGGATACTGATGGATTCGAATCCCGATTTTGTAACCAATGTTTCCGAATTATTCGATCTCTCCGGCGATCAGAAATGGGTAAAAGGCCAGCAACTTGCATGCGAAAAGGCCCTGGACTGGATACTCAAAAGAGACAGCAATCACAATGGACTAGTCGAAATGATGACTGATCTGGAGTCGCAAAAGAAAAGCAGCGACTGGATAGATATTATTTGGGCATCCTACGAAAATGCATTTGTGAATGCCAAGCTATATCATGCATTGGTAAAGTGGTCGGCAATTGAGCACTGGTTGGGTAATAGCGCTAAGGCGATGTATTACGAGAAATTTGCGGCCAAACTAAAAGCAAGTTTTAATAAGCCAACAACCGAAGGCGGCTTTTGGGACCAAGAAAAGAAATGCTATGTGCACTGGCGCGATAAGGACAATACGATACACGGCCGCAACATGGTAACGCCGGTTAATTTTATGGCTATTGCCTATGGCATTTGTGATGATGGTGCCCGAAAGAAACAGATCCTGGATGGTATCGAATCGCAGATGCAGCAGGAAAAACTTTTCTTCTGGCCGCTATGTATGACAAGCTATGCCAAAGGCGAAGGCAACGACTGGCAGTGGCCCTTCCCGGCATATGAAAATGGCGACCTTTTCCTATCCTGGGGCTCCGTTGGCGTTAAGGCTTATGCGAGCTATAACCCAGCTATCGCTGTCAAATATGTTAAAAATGTGTTGCAGCAATACACTAAAGATGGCCTCGCATTTCAGCGTTATGGCAGGTTAAAGCAGAATGGGCAGGGCGACGATATATTATCGGGCAACAGCCTATCAATTGTTGGGCTCTACCAGGCCATTTACGGGATCAATCCCTTATTTAACCGATTCTACCTCGATCCACATATAACCCCCGATCTAAGCGGTACCGTGCTCAAATACAAGTTCCAGAACCAGCGTTTAACTATCAGCCTGGATACTAACAGTTATGCTGTTTCAAACGGTAGCTTCAAGGTGATCAATCCTAAAGCTTTTGGATTTTATGCAGACAAAAATCACCTGTCTTATTTCAATGGCAATCGTTCCGCAGCCTCATTGGAAGTAACAGTCGCAGGTCCCTTGACGATAGCTATAAAAAATTGGGACAGTAATGCGATGGAGTGGACACAAACTGCATCTACTTCTGCAAAATCATTAAACTACTTTGTTAGACAGTTAAAACCTAACACCAATTATATCGTATCTGTAGACGGGAAGCTGGTGCAGAAAGCAAGGAGTGATGCTGAGGGGGCATTGTCCGTTAATCGTAAGGCCTCGGCCCCAGCAGAAACTATCAGCATAAAAATTGAAAACTAAATCTTAATCTTCGATGAAGCGTGTATTGATCGCCGGGTATTGGGCATATGCAATTTGTGGACTCATTGGGTTATGCGCGCTATGTGCATTTCGTGCTTCAGAACATAAGCCAGCCGCTACAAAAATCACCCCGGAAAAACCGAGGATCGTCAATATCGTTAATTTCATTCGCCTGCTCGAGCCACGTGATCCGAAAATAACCGAGGATGTTCTCTATCAAACTGTTGTAAAACAGGTTGAGCTGATGAAGAAATGTCACCTCGGCGGGACGTTCCTGCTGCAGTACGATGCGCTGATGGACCCGCGTTACCAGCGGTTATTAAAATCTCTTCCAAAAGATTCTTTCGAAATCGGAGCTTGGTGGGAGATACCTCAGCCAATGGTTGAAAAGGCAGGCCTTAAATGGCGGGGACGCTATCCGTGGGACTGGCGTGCCAACATCGGCTTCTCAACAGGATATACGCCTAAAGAGCGTGAGCAACTGGCAGATGTTTACATGAGCGACTTCAAAAAAATATTTGGATACTACCCCAAATCGGTCGGATCATGGTTTATCGATGCGCATACGCTGAATTACCTTTACCAGAAATACAGGATTGTTGCCTCCTGCAACTGCAAGGATCAATATGGCACCGATGGCTATACGCTGTGGGGGGGCTACTGGAACCAGGCTTACTATCCAAGCAAGATCAATTCGTATATGCCGGCGCAAACAGAAGTGGGGCAAATTCCCGTGCCGATTTTCCGCATGCTGGGCAGCGACCCGGTTCGC
>JAICXZ010000662.1 GCA_025934475.1 Mucilaginibacter sp.
GGCTAATGCTGGCACTGCTATTCGCCAGTTTATTGCTGACAGCAATTGTTGTCCAGAAGACCTACACCTCAAAAAATAATCTTCTTCAAACTGCGCAAACACTCGAAAATAATCTGCATAAAAAAGAGCAGGTGGTTTCGGATGTAATTAACAATAAAGCCGGCTTCGAAAATTTAAAAACGCTTGATACAAACGATAAAGCTGCGCTGAAGGCTATCCAGGATTTTACTACCGACGAAAATATCTGGCTGCTAACTACCAAAAAAGGGAAGCTCGCATTCTGGAGCGGTATCAAAGTGATTCCCGAGCCGCTTAAAAACATCAATGAGGGCTTCTCATTTATCCATACCAAAAACGGGTATTACGATGCGATCAAAAAAAGTCAGGGCAATTTTTCAGCTATTTTCTTTATCCCGGTAAAGATTGATTACCCGTTTCAAAATCAGTACCTCAGAAATGTTTTCGCCAAAAATCTGCTGCGCGACAATAATATTGAGATAGCAGCCTTTTACGACAAGAATATCTATGAAGTAAACAGCATTACCGGCAAATACCTCTTTTCGGTTAAAGTAAATCCAAACCAGGTGAGCCACCGTTTTTTTTATTTCGAAATCGGGGTTTGGTCGTTATGTTTTATCGTACTCTGCCTGCTTATCAATAACTGCTGTAATTACATAGCCGTTAAGGGCTATCCCTACCTATCGTTTCTTGCGCTGGGACTATTTATCTGCCTCATGCGCATATTGAACCTGTTTCACAGCTGGCCCGATTTTGTCTATCGCCCGGCGCTCTTTGCCGGACACATGTTTAGCCTGGGTGGTTTATACCCCTCTTTCGGCGATTTTTGTATCAATATACTGGCCGTAAGCTGGTTTGTATGTTTTGTTTTTCGCTACCGCGGTAAGATGCTGCTAGCTGTTCAGAAAAAAACAACCGGTTACGCCATTGTGGCCGGATGCCTGTTAGCGCTGATAGCGAGCTCCACTTACCTGCTTCATCTTTTTTTTCAGTTGGTCGTTCATTCAACCATCAATTTTGATGTAAATAACGTTCTTAATCTTTCTGTATATAGTGCCCTGGGTATATTGATCCTATGCTTTGCTTTTCTGATATTTTACCTGATTGTCGAAATCTGTCTTACATTTTGCTTCCGGACCTCGGTGCCGATAATGCACCAGGCTGGAATTTTATTGGGTGGGGTTATTATCTGTACGCTTATCTCGGCATTTAATAGGGGGGAATTCTCCCTCTTTTATATTCTTTGGGCGGTTTGGGTATTAATTCGTGGTTATGCCTATCAGTACCGCAATGCAGAACTCAATTCGAGTGCATTGGTTAGCATCATTTTGGTTGGTGCTATAGTTTCTGCCACTAAACTCAACCATTTCCAGTCCATCAAAGAAAGGGCAGTTAGGGTATCATTTATTAAGCAGCTCAAAACATCCGACGACCCTCGCGCAGATGATGTCTTCCGCAAAAATGAGAAATTGATACAGAGCGATTTTGTTGTAAGAAAATATATCGGGGACTCTGTCTTCACAGAAAATAACGACTACCTAAGAAATTACCTGCAAAAGCTGTATTTCCCATTTTTGACCCGGTATTCTGTCGATGTTTTTATTTATGGTGATCGCGACCAGCCATTACCATCTTCCTCAAAATTTGAACTAAGCGTGTTCAAGGAAATGGTGATGATGAGCGCCACCAAGGTTACCGATTATTTTTATCGGGTTAGTAAGTCGTTTGGATTCAGCAGCTATTTTGCGCTTATTCCGCTGAGTAATGGCGATAATAAAGTAGGTACGCTGGTGATCCGGTTTGAATCGCACGACGGACAATCCGAAAATGCGTATCCTGAGCTGCTGGTTGAAGATGGTGGAGCCGGTTCGCCCGATGAATTTAAAGACTATTCATACGCTTATTATGTAGACAAGCGCCTTAAGCTCCAGCATGGTAAATACGATTATAGCCTTGTTAATACCGAATTCAAAGGGGATCCAAAAAAGTTTACCTCCAAGACCACGTTAGCCACCAATTCGTCGGGCATAGATTTATGGTCGACCTATGACCATCTGATCTATCAGACCACCGATCGTAATGTAGTTGTGGTGAGTAAAAAACAAAGTCTTATTATTGGCACCATTACCTCGGTTACTTTCTTTTTCATTGTATTCCTGACCTTTAGTATGCTGGTGATCCTGACGAGATGGCTATGGGCCCGCATCAGGATATTGTATATCGAAAATAATTACTTCCACTGGGCGCTGAGGCTGAACTTTGATAATATACTTTATAAGACCAGAATCCAATTTTCTATTGTATTGGCTGTCGTGATCACCCTGGTAATGGTGGGTGCCATCACCTATTTTTCAATAGTACAGCAATACGACGAACAGCAGGATAACACGATCAGTGACCGGGTAACCCGTATCGGAACAGCCTTCACTAAAGCAGGACTGGGCGATGAATTCAACAACATTAACCCCGACTTCACCACCAAATTCATCGATTTTGCCAATACTTATTCTGCTGATCTCACCTTGTTTGGGCTTGATGGTGCTGAACTGGCGTCAACACAACCTAAGATATATGACGACGGTTTGATTGCGAAGCGCATCAATGGCAAAGCATATGTTAATTTGAACAAGCTGCATAAATCAGTTTTGGTAAATAAGGAAATAATCGGTGAATTGAATTATAAAGCCGGATATGCACCGGTCGAGAATTCCAAGGGCAAGCTAATGGGGTACCTTGAACTGCCATATTTCTCAAATGACAGCGATTACCGTACCCGATTGGGTTCACTGCTCAATGCCATGATCAATGTTTATGCGCTGATATTTGTCGCTATTGGCTTGCTGGCTATAATAATTGCGAGGCAGATAACCACGCCTTTAAATATCATTCAGCAGAGCCTGAGCAAAACTATTTACGGGCAAAAGAACGAA
>JAICXZ010000031.1 GCA_025934475.1 Mucilaginibacter sp.
CACTCGCTGAAACTCTTTCACGTTAAATGGCTTGCTGATAAAATCATCCCAACCATAATGTCCCAGCGAATTTACCAGCTTGGGATATGCCGAGATCATGATAACCGGGATACGCGAAGTTGCTTTATTCTTTTTGATCTGGCTACAAAGCTCGCCGCCATTGACGCCTGCGAGAAGGAAATCCAGCAAAACAAGATCGGGCTGCAATTTGATAAGCTGTTTGATAATATTGTCTGAACCGGCCAGCACAGAGACTTGATAACCTTTCGGTTCCAGCAAGTCGCGGTAAAGTGAAAGCAAGTCTTCGTTGTCTTCAACGATAAGAATATGTTTATTCATTAATCAGTAATTGGTCTGACAATAACATGAATGGAGCATGTTTGTTTAGCGTAGAGAAATTTTGCAATTATTTAAAACCATTTCCAGGCACGTTGGTTTTATTAATACCATCTGCGAAAAGCATACAAATAATTCATGAGAAAAATAGTCAGTAAGTTCTGGCTATTTTTTGTTTATAAACATTGGTATAGTAATGGAAAAACGTCTACTGGTGATTGATGATGATAAAGATATCCGTGACGTTGTGCGCGAAATATTTGAGCAGGATGGTTATACAGTTCGCTGCCTGGCCGATGTTGACGATATTTTTTCGGAGATCAACCATTTCAGACCTGACGTGATACTGGTTGATTACATGCTGGGGCTCAGTAACGGAGCTGAAATAACCTATCAGATTAAAAGCAATGCAGGCACGCTGCATATCCCGGTTGTATTGTTTTCGGCGCATCACCGGGCCATTGATACTATAGGCAACTACGGCTGGAACGCTTTTGTAGGTAAACCATTCGATATAGATCATATCCGCAAAGTAGTGGGAAGCTTTGTGAAAACAGATGCTGTAAAAAAGTAAGCTGTTATCTGGTCGACATTAGGCTTTCAAAATACAATGTCATCTTTAGAAATATAAAAAGCCCGAAGTGCAAACTCCGGGCTGGTAATTTAGTGCGGTTTATTAATAAAAGCTACTTGCCTAAGGAAAAATTATAAGCCAGACGTATGGCGAATAAACTGATCACATCGCCCTCTGTATAGTAACGTATACTGGCATCGAACCCCTTATAAACGTACCCTGCGTTGATAGCTGCAGCAAAGTTGGTTTGAGAAAATGAAAACCCGGGAATACTCGTACGGAGAATCGCAAGTCCTGCCTGGCCCTCACCATAAAAACCCGATTTCAAATTGTAACGGTATCCGGCCAAAATCGGGATAAGACCCAATGATTGGTTACCGTACTGTGAGGAAGACTTTCCGCTATACCAGGTATAACCGGTAGTAAGCGTTACCTGCGAAGCGTCGCCCAATCCATACAGCCCTTTAACATTACCTCCCAGGCCAGGATTGTAAATACTACTGTAACCGTTTGACAGGAAAAAGTTGGTTTCAACACCGACGCTGATCTGGTTGTTTCCCTTCTGGGCATAGCAAAAACTGGCCGACAAAATAAAGGCCACGATAAGTGACAGATTTTTTTTCATGATTTTGTGAATAGTTGGTTTATACCAAAATAGGATAAATATTTTCATTCTAAATAATTTAATTTAATATTTTGATAATATTCTTTTAATAAGGTCGTGAACTCTTTAAATTAACCATGCCTGGCATTTGGAGGATTAGCCGCTTTTTTAAACAATTAATAGCGTTTTTACAAACAGACGACGAACATTTACAGGCATCCAATCTACCTTCGTACATCATCTAACTAATAGAAATCATGCAATTATCAGGAAACAAGATTTTAATTACAGGTGGGGCCAGCGGCATCGGCCTTGGACTTACCGAAAGATTTATCAAAGAGGGCAATACAGTAATTATTTGCGGCCGCCGCGAATCGGTTTTGAAAGAGGTTCATTCAAAGCATCCGACGGTTATTATCAAAACCTGCGACCTGTCTGAAGACGCAGATCGTGAAGCGCTTTTTGAATGGATTAAAAGTAGCCATCCGGATTTGAATATTTTGGTCAACAATGCAGGTGTTCAAAACTGGCTGAAGATTGACGACCCCGATTTTATGGAGCGTACTAAAACCGAAATTGTAACCAATATTGAAGCTCCTTTACATCTCATCAATTTGTTTATTCAACTGCCGGCGCTCAAAACAATTATTAATGTTACTTCAGGCCTCTCGTTTGCGCCATTTGCAAAAGTGCCAGTATACTCGGCCACAAAGGCGTTCTTTCATTCCTTTACCTGGTCGCTGCGTTATTTGCTGAAACCCAAAGGTATCGAAGTGATCGAGATGATCCCCCCTGCCCTCAATACAGATTTGGGCGGAAAAGGGTTACATGACCATGCGCCACCAGTAAGCGATTTTGTCGACTCTGTTTTTGAACAAATGAAAGAAGGGAAAGACGAACTTACCTTCGGGTTTAGTGAAACAAGATCAAAAGCAAGTGCTGAGGAACTTAAAGCCGGATTCAGACAGATGCATCCCGAAAATGCCTAGTACGAATCCTTACCGGTTATTTACTGGCACGTTTAACAAAATAGCTGCTTTTTAAACATTTGCCGCAATAGTATCGCTTTAATGGTAGCCAGAATAGCAGTATTCTGACCCATGGCGGCCTGGGGAGTCTTTCGCTAAGGATGGCGCCGCAGTGCCGGCACGTGGGAATTTTCACCTTCTTCAACATTGAATAGGGGTATTAGTCTACATGCAACAAAAGGGAGTATTGGGCTATTACAACAAATTTAGGATTTAAAATGTAACAGCAAAATTGCGAGGATATTACAGTGATTTGGTTGAATCTAAAATAAAGAAAACGGCGGGGCTGATTGCGGCAGCACCGCCTATGAATTCACTGATTATTGTTTTTTGTTTCGAGTAAATGACCACTCGGACTAAAGTACAAAAGGCGGTCGTCCATAGACCCGAAATCGGTGTACGAAACAGGGTTTCCTCCGTTATTATCAACTTCAAGGCGATACATGTCGGTCACCGGCGTGTGAACATTACGTACGTCATCGATATGATAACTGGCGAAATTGCTTTGACGTAATGCATACCTGATATTTGCAGGTAATTTGCTTAACGGAAGGTTCATTTCGGTACGCGTCCAGTTGCCGCTTTGATCGTAATACGCAGTGCATTTTTCTCTGTTCATTTTGAATAATGCCTCATAACCCCCCGAATCCTTTTTCCAGTTTTTCACGGTTATACCTGGGTATTTTGCCGAAAAGTTAGCGGTTGCCGGGGAAGGAATATTGCGATAAATATCTTGCGCATTTGTATAGCAAGCAGCCATGCTTAGTGCACTTAAAAGCATGGCATATTTGAGATTTTTCATGATCTTAGATTTTAAAGTTTACAGAATAAATAGTTAAACAACGGCACACCGGGGCCGGAATGCCCCTGGAACCATGATAGAATAGATTACTGGAAGAAACTTAAAATCAGATCCGGAGAATACGGTTTGACAACCACGAAAAGTGGCGATCGGCGTGAAAACAATCGATATATGCCAGGTTATTACCTGGCCTTTGAATTGGTTTAAAATGGGGCGCAAAATGCACAGGCAGCATTTTTATACTCGGTTGAAAGGTTTTGTTCTCGCTAAAAGTGCAGCGATTGGTTCGAATGAGGGTATAGATCAGCTCAGAATTGCTTTTGGAAACCGAATTGTTACCCGCAATAAGTTCTCCCGTAAATTGCGGGGCAAAGAACAAGTGGGCCAAAGTGATCAAAAGATAGGATACCGCAAGGCCCATCACACTAAGGCGAAAATAGCGACAAGATTTTGCTGTTCTTTCCATGACAAAATAAATAACGCTTTACTGCACGGCTTAGTTTTGAGGCGGCTAAAACTTAACATTGAAAAGCTTAACATACACGCTTGCCGGTAGCTACTTAAGGCCGATTAACTGTCTAACGCATTTTAACCTGGTTAACTTGTAGCACCGGTTGACTGTTGGTAAAATTGGGTACGTCGGCCACAATAGCTTGACCATGGTAAGTAAACGCAGCCGTAAAGTCGCCGACACTATCAAAAAGCAAATGCCCAATGGCCAGATATACCGGTTGATATCCGGGAGCCATGCCCGATAATCCCTGCTCAACTTCCGCCTTTTTACAGGTATCGCCAATCAATTGCTGCACAAACGGAATGTGTTTGTTGCAATAATAATCCATGTCAAAAGTTTTGCCTTCACCAGAAGGGTAAAACACGCTAACCTTTATCATCGCGATCGATTTTTTGCTATATAAATATAACTTTTCTCTTTGAAAATCAAAGAATTACTTAGCCAAACTGGAGGTGGTAAATGAGGATAATCCTGACGTGGCTATAAGCAGGAAAACAATTCCTTTTATTCTGTGGCCAAAGCGCCCCGAGTTGTATAGCCCGGCCGTAGCAACCGTTGGCGATGTGATAATGCCTATCGTTGTGGAATTCAAGCGTAACGTGCTTCAATGGTCGTTTAATAAGTTCTGCGAAGATTTCTTACTGAAACAGAGCCACTTCGGTGTTATTTGGTATGCCTTTTGTTGAAAGAAAAACAATGAACTTTCAAATGAGTTTACTTATATTAGTAATTAACTCAATAATCATCATTCATTAAACCCCTTTTTATGAGAAGATTTACTCTTGGCTTCCTGGCCTTATCAGTCACCAGCGTAATGTGGTATGGCTGTAAAAAAACCACCGATGCGGTTAATCCGGACGCATCCGCCACTAATGAAGTAACCAATTTGCATGGCATGGGTTTAAATGCCATGAATCCATCTGAATGGAGCAGTGTTCCGGCGTTTACTTCCGGTCTTTTTAAAAATCACTTGCAATCCGATGGGCTAACCTACAACGGTACTGCCTATAGTTCATACCTGCTTTACACCCCGCAGATCAGGGATCAGGGACAAATGGGAGCATGTACAGGGTTTTGCGGCGCCGAAACAGACGAAATGTTGTATTACTACAAGAACACTGCTAATGTGCCCGTAATCACCAATCTTACGACCGGAACCGGCGCGGCTCAAGCCCTGGCACATGAAATTGCAAATACTTCCGACGAGCCCGCCTATGGAGGTGCAAGCAATGTTGGTGCAGCGACATTTAGCCCATTGTTCCTGTATTTTGTAGAGCGTGTTGTGATTAACAAAGGCTCAATCGGTTCAGATCCGGGAGCTAACATGGTAAACATAGGCGAAACTTTGCAAGGATTAACTAATAACAGCGGCTCAGGTACCAAGTTACAATATAGCGGCTACACTTTCGATGGAGTTTCGAACGAGACTAACTATCCATATCCTTTTGTGTCGGGTTCTGGCGGTTATAATGTTGCGACTTCATCAAACGCTCCTTTTACCACCTATCCATACAATTATTACAACTACGGGTCAACAACTATACCGGTAGCACCGAACAATTATCCCATTGGTGTTCAAAATGGCAGCACCAGTAGCAGTGGCACCACCACAACCGGTTATTACGTCATTACAAGCACCAATGCTGCACTGGTTGCGGACGTTAAAACTGCGCTTTTAAACAACAAACCGGTAATGATGGGCTTTAATGTATATGACAAGACAACCACATACCAATATTTTGAAGGCTTAAGCACAACCAGTTACACTTATAATCCGCTTACCTCGAATGGGTCCCTTGCCAGAGGTGTAAGATTACTGGGTGGCCACGCAGTGCCTATTGTCGGGTTTATCAATGATAGCTCGCAGCCGGGCGGCGGTGTATTTATCTGCCAAAACTCATGGGGTACTCCTTGGGGATATCATGGTTATTTTTATTTGCCATACTCGGTTATTGTAAATACCAGGGTTGTTCCTTCGGGAAGCCTATACGTAGCAATACCATGATTTTTATAGATCGACATAGAGGCCCCAGCAAAACTGGGGCTTTTTTATTTAACGCGATCTCCCCTTCCTTTTGTCGCATATCCGCCTCATGAGTTTGATTTTGCCCAATTATCTTTGATATAAAGATTTGTAAATACAACATCATGTCATTTCAAGCATATTTAGATAACATCCAGACGAAAACCGGTAAAAGTCCGGATGATTTCCGGCAAATGGCCGAACAAAAAGGTTTTCTGCAAAATGGCGAGCTTAAGCCAGCGGTAAAAGCGGGCGACATTGTGCAATGGCTAAAAAACGACTTTCAACTGGGCCACGGCCACGCCATGGCGATATACGCTTTATTCAAGGGCGTAAAAAAAGAAGGAGATTAATTCTATGGCTTCAGAAAAAACCTTGCGAACATGTCCAAACGGGCATAACTATTACAAAAGCACCGATTGCCCGGTATGTCCGATCTGTGAAAATGAACGCAAAACTGATGGCGCCCCATTCGCCGCTCTTGGTGCACCCGCCCGCCGCGCTCTGGAGAACGCGGGCATCGTCACACCTCAGCATTTATCACAATTCAGTGAAAAGGAAATACTTAAGCTTCACGGAATGGGGCCCGGATCACTGCCCAAAATGCGGGAAATTTTAGGCAATCAAGGTTTAGCATTCAAAACCACGTAGCTATGAAAACATTGGATAAACAATTTACCGGCACCCTGCAAAAGAGTCCCAATAAAGGCGGCTGGACCTACCTGGTTTGGCCAGAGTCGGTTGAATTTTTTGGTACGCGCGGGTTGGTTAAAGTGCGCGGGACAATAGATGGCCACCCTTTCCGTAGTTCTTTTATGGCATTGGGCAACGGCACGCATAAATTATCCTTTGCTACCGATGTAAGAAAAGCGATTGGCAAGGAAGCCGGGGATTCGGTTAATATTCACTTGCAGGAGCGTCTTTGATTATCTATTGTTCAATTTCCGGTTCTGCTACCCGAATATAATAACCGTTTATATCAATAAACGCGAACTCGCGCAGGCCATACGGATGGGTTCTCAGTTCATCCGCAAACTCGATTCCTTTGTCCCAAAATTCAAGATAGATCTGATCGATATCTTCTACAAACCATATGATTGCAAGGCGACTTTGATGATAACTCCCGATGGCATCCACAAAACCTGGATCTTCTCCGAATAATAACCGCATTTCATCCCTCCTCGCTCCACCGTCTGATACTTTTCCCTCGGCGTTCGTCCATGTCCATTCGTCGGTAAAGCCAAGGATATCGCGATAATAATCAAGTGTCTGCCTCAGGTTTCGAACTGGTAGGTGCGGATTGCAGCGGATAAATTTCTTTGTTTTCATCGCCCGAATCAATATGATTTAAGTAGGAAATTCTTAACGTTATTTATCTACGATGCTCCATCCTGCGAACGGCTTCACCGTTGCACAACTTGGTGTGCCATCTTTGCCTTTGCCCGGCATATAAGTTTCCAGCACCAGTTCCTGATTGCTTATCAGTTTGTTGATTGCTTCCCGTGTAATATCCCTGAGCGGCACTTTCAATCTTCTGCCCCATTCAGAATTAGGATTACCTGCGTAGGTTCCGATATTGATATAAATAAAACGTTCGCCCTTATTACCCTGGATGAACGGTCCGCCAAAATCAGGTAGCACATCTTTGCTATCCTTTATTTTCGCCGTTAAATTGAAAATGAGGTTGCCTGAGCCGGAAACCTGATTTTGCATAAGTTCAAACTTGCTTCCCGAGCCTGATTGCAAGGCATAGTCAACTCCAGCTAAGGGTTTCTCCAGAATAATGCGCAAAGACAAAACCGTATCCATGGAATAAAGTTAGCGAAAACAAGCCTTGATTCAGTTTACAGTTGGCAGTTATGAGTTTGCAGTTCTATCATTGCGTCTTCAGCCTACCACTATTTATAAAAACCTTTCGCTGTTAACCTTTGTCCTTTCACCTAAAAAAACGCCTCATTTACACCCCGCGATTGTCGTGATCGGCGCATACTGCGTTTGAAAACGCCATGTATCTTTGAATTAACAATACCATTGTAAAACTTTAAATTAAGAATTATGCAAAAGATAACACCGTTCCTTTGGTTCGATAGCCAGGCCGAGGAAGCCATGAATTTTTATGTATCCATCTTTAAAGATGCCAAAGTAAACCGTGTAGTGCGCTATGGCGAAGCCGGCCCCGGTGCACCCGGCACAGTAATGTCCTGCGAATTTACCCTTAATGGCACCGATTTTTATGCGCTTAATGGCGGTCCGGTGTTCAAATTCTCGCCGGCAACGTCATTTTTCATTCACTGCGAAACCCAGGAAGAAGTTGATCATTATTGGAACAAACTGGGCGAAGGCGGTAATCCCAATCGCTGCGGCTGGCTCGACGATAAATTCGGTATTACCTGGCAGGTGGTTCCAAATGCATTAGGTAAGTACCTGAATGACCCGGACAAGAAAAAAGCCGGCAATGTGATGAAAGCAATGATGCAAATGGCTAAATTAGACATAGCTGAATTGCAGGAAGCTTATGAGCAGGCATAACGAAAGCCAACCGCAAACCATAGACGAATATATAGCCATGCAGCCGGGAGCTTTTCAGCCGATGTTGCAGGAGCTTCGTGCCATCATCAAATCAATAGCGCCGCAAGCCGAAGAATTGATCAGCTACCAGGTGCCCAGCTTTAAATGGCACTATATGCTGGTAGGCTTTGGAGTGAATAAGAAATTCTGCAGCCTGTACCCCATGAGCACTTCGATCAATCAAAAGATGGCGGATGAATTGAATGGAATCAAAATATCCGGCACCACCCTTCATTTTGTTCCCGGCCAGCCTCTTCCCACTGAGCTTATCAAAAAAATCGTTTTGACCCGAGTTCAGGAAAACGAAACGAAAGCCGCATTAAAGAAAAAGTAACAGGTCAAAGCATAAAAAAAGCCGCTTGTAGCGGCCATTTCTGTTTCGGCTTTCCTATAATAGTGTTCGTCTTTGATGAGAGTGTTTTCGGTCATTATCACGGTTCGATGTTTGGTCGGATCGTTGTCCGCCGCCATTGTTAATGCCTCTTTCTTTCATCTGCTGTTTGTGGTCGGTAAAAGCACGGTCTGATGTTGGCCTGCCTTGCCCTCCTTTTTCTTCTTCTTGTGCCTTCATAATACAAGTATCTATATAATAAGAAACAATGGCACCCAAAGTTGTTTTATAAAATAGTACAATTGCGCGATGAAAATTTTTCAGCAAGCCATGCGCCTGCGCGAACGCCGAAGAGGTTTCCATTTGATAACGGACGAAGTTTTACATGCCATCCCGCAACTGAGCGAAATCAAGACAGGTCTATGCCAGGTGTTCATTCAGCATACCTCAGCCGGACTCTGCATCAATGAGGATGCAGACCCCACAGTACGCCAGGATTTTGAGACTTACTTCAATAAAGCAGTTCCAGAAAACGACCCGGATTATATTCACAATGACGAAGGTCCTGATGATATGCAGCCCACCTCAAGGCGGCCATTTTGGGTAGTTCAGTAACTATACCCGTTCGCAATGGCCAGCTAGCATTGGGTACGTGGCAGGGCATTTATCTATGCGAGCACCGCAATTATGGGGGGCAACGAAGTATTGTGATTACGGCCTGGGGAGAATGATCGCTTTACCGTTATCTCCAGTATATGGCATTATATTAACTAAAAAATGTCATTCCCTTAAGCCAAAGGAAATGACATTTTATTTTAATTGGCTGATTTACTAGTTAACAAATCACAAGTTAACTAATCACTAATAATTAACTAAGCAAGATTCCCCTTCTTCAGCTCGCTCACCGCATGATCGGCTGCGCGGGCAGTCAGGGCCATATAAGTTAATGATGGATTCTGGCAGGCGGTTGATGCCATGCAGGAGCCATCCGTTACGAATACATTTTTAGCATCCCAAACCTGGTTCCACTCATTGAGTACCGAAGTTTTGGGGTCGCGACCCATGCGCGCGGTACCCATCTCGTGGATGCCACGGCCAAGCACGCCTTCCATTGTTCTGGTTTTTACGTCTTTAACACCAGCTGCCTCAAGCATTTCTTTAGCATCGTTCAACATGTCGATACGCATTTTTAACTCGTTGTCTTTGATGGTAGCATCGATAGCCAGCACTGGTAATCCCCATTTATCTTTTACATTTTTATCGAGGGTGCAACGGTTCTCATGATAAGGAAGCGTTTCGCCGAAACCACCGATATTCATGCTCCAATGGCCGGGTTCAGTCAGCGCATCTTTAAATTCTCCGCCGATAGCCAGTTCCGGAATATCCCTGCTCCACGACTGCCTTGAGGCCCGTCCCTGGTAACCAAAACCGCGGATATAATCGCGTTTTTCGCCGTTCAGGTTGCGGTATCGTGGTATGTAGATACCGTTTGCCCTTCTGCCGAAATAATATTTATCCTCATAACCCTCAACATGTCCGCTGGCGCCAACACCAAGATGGTGATCCATGAGGTTGTGCCCCAATTCGCCGCTGCTGGATCCTAAACCATCAGGCCAGATATCAGTAGCCGAGTTCATTAACACCCAAGCAGAATTGAGTGTCGAAGCATTCAGGAAAATGATCTTAGCGTAAAACTCGTAAGTTTTGTTTGTTTCCGCATCCAATACTTCTACCCCTTTTGCCTTCTTGGTATCCTTATCATAAAGGATCTTAGTCACAATAGACCACGGTCTTACCTTAAGATTACCTGTCGCCATTGCTGCTGGTAAAGTTGATGATTGGGTACTGAAATATCCCCCAAACGGACATCCAAGCCAGCATTTGTTGCGATACTGGCAACCTGGCCGACCAGGCAGTGGCCTTGTGATATTTGCTGTACGGCCAATAACCATATGGCGCAAGCCTTTGTAATAAGCGTTTAATCTTGCCGATACATCCTTCTCCACACAGTTCATATCCATTGGCGGCATAAAATTGCCATCTGGCAAAATGCCCAGGCCATCTTTATTCCCTGAAATGCCTGCAAAGCCCTCTACATAGCTATACCATGGCTCCAAATCTTTATAACGTATTGGCCAATCAACACCAATGCCATCCTTGGCATTAGCCTCAAAATCGACATCAGCCCATCGGTAGCTTTGGCGACCCCACATTAGCGAACGCCCACCTACGTGATAGCCTCTGAACCAGTCGAAACGTTTGATCTCTACATAAGGGCTTTCTTTTTCGTCCACCCAGTAATCGAGATTAATTTCGTTAAGCGGATAGTCGCGTTTTAGCACAGGATAGTCTTTCTCCATCTGTACTGTTCTGCCTCCGCGATGCGGAAACTCCCACGGGCCTTTAGTAGCATTTACATAATCCTTTACGTGTTCGATATTACGACCGCGCTCAAGCATGATGGTTTTCAGTCCCTTTTGGGTAAGTTCCTTAGCTGCCCATCCGCCGCTTATCCCCGACCCGATCACGATGGCATCATAAGTATTTGTTTCTGTTGCTGACATTTGGTTTTATAATGGTTTGATAGCGTAATTTATAAAAATATTGTTCAACTTTTAGTTGGCAGTTTTGAGTTTGCAGTGGGCATTGACCTCTGGCATTTCTGCAAACTGCCAACGGAAAACTGCAAACTGATCAGGAAAGTGCTTTCGCTGCAAATTCCCTGCACTTAATCACTTCCTTCACCGCATCCGAATCTTTCGGAATATCATATTCCAGCTCTATTGTAGCCGGGAATTTATATTTATTCTTTTGCATGAGTTTAAGCACCTCCGCAATTGGTGTATCCCCTTGCCCCCATGGCTCGTTTGGCCCATCGTGATATTTCCGGTCCTTTAAGTGAATGCTCATGATGCGTTCGTGATTCTTCAGGATAAAATCAATCGGGCTGGTGCTGGTTCCGGCAGTATAGTGGCCTATATCAAGATTAATCGCGTTATATGGCGACTGGCTCAATGCAGTATCCCAAAGTGTTGGTGTCGCCTGCAAATGCGCATGATAACCTACATGCAATTTATGTTTTGCTGCAAATTCACCCAGGCGTTTGGTTTGTTCCGGATCCGCTGGTAATTCTACAGTTACGTGGGTTACACCCAGAGCCTTGCCGGCATTAAAGGCGTAATCAATCTCAGCGTCAGTATTTTTTGGCCCGAGTGCATTGGGCTTCCAGGCATAAATGGTAATTCCCGCGTCGTTATACAGTTTGCGCAGCTCTTTGAATTTATCCATTGAGGCACTTGCTCTAAAATCGGCCATTTTCTTGGCGCGAGTCGCATAATCTTCGCCCTGCACCTTTGCCGGCGCACCAGCAAATGCTTCCGCGGCATCGCCCA
>JAICXZ010000626.1 GCA_025934475.1 Mucilaginibacter sp.
ATGTAAACGCTGAATTGATCGATAGTAGTGATGGACGGGCTTGTGATTTCGGTGAATGCCTCGTTTGAATATCCGCAAATACCTAATTCGGACGGCACCTTGATGCCCATTGCCGATGCAACTTCATGAACGCCGAGAGCAGAAAAGTCGGATGTAGAGGCAAATATGGCATCCGGCGGCTGAGGCAAACTGAGCAGTTTCCGCGTAGCGCTCGCGCTTAGGTCCTTCGTCCATGCGTTTTCTATCATCAATTCATCCAGGATAGGCATGCCATATTTAATTAAAGCATTCAAATAGCCGGTTTTTCGGTCCCTGAATATAGTAAGATTTTGCGGTCCCTCGAGCAGAGCAATACGTTTGTAGCCTTGTTCTATCATGTGCGAAACAGCCTCGAACGAGGCCTGCTCATTGTCATTGATCACTTTAAGCGTTTCCAGTTCATCAACCACCCGGTCAAATTGGATCAGCTCGATGCCGCTATCGATCACATGCTGCAGGTGGGTGTGATCATAGGTATCGACAGATATTGAAATAACAATACAATCCACATGCTGGTTGATTAGCGTGTTGATACATAGCACCTCCTTGCTTTGCAACTCGCCCGATTGGCAGATGATCAAATTATAACCTTTTTGATAAGCCGCATCCTCAATTCCGGCAATTACATTGGCAAAATAATTTTGATTAATAAAGGGCACCACAACGCCGATGATCTTCGATTCGCCCTTGCGCAGGTTGGAGGCAATGGTGTTGCGTTTATAGTTCATTTCGGCCGCGGTCTTCAATACAAGCTTTTTAGTGGCCTCGTTAACATGGCCGCTATCGCTCAAGGCCCTTGAAACAGAGGAGGCTGCGATGTTCAGTTTCTCAGCAATATCGTAGATCGTGGTACGTTTTTTATTCTTCATTACAGACGAAATTGTAAAAATATTCAGGCAATCGATTGCAATTTAAAAATTTAATTTAATTTAGTTGCCAAAATCGAACCATTTAATAAACTAAAATTTCACAAAGTATGCTGCTTTTAGGCATTGACGTGGGTACCTCGTCGGTAAAAGTGTCGGTTGTTGACCCGGTAACGCAAACCGCAATCGTGTCGGCCCAGTATCCCGAAGAGGAGAATCCGATCTTGTCGCCTCAACCCGGATGGGCAGAGCAAGCACCCGATATGTGGTGGCTGGAAGTACAGCAGGCGATCCGGTTGTGTAACCGCAGCGGAAAATACAATCCGGCTGATATTTCGGCCATTGGGATTGCTTATCAGATGCATGGGCTGGTTTTGGTGAACAAAAGACAGGAGGTATTGCGCGATAGTATTATATGGTGTGATAGCCGGGCAGTGGAGATTGGCGATAAAGCTTTCAACGCCATCGGCGAAAAGAAATGCCTGGATAATCTGCTCAACTCGCCCGGAAATTTCACGGCCGCCAAGCTTGGATGGGTGAAAGAAAATGAACCAGAAGTATATGAGCAGATTGATAAAGTGATGCTCCCCGGTGACTTCATTTCGATGCGACTTACCGCCGAGATCACAACATCTTTCTCAGCCTTGTCTGAAGGGATATTTTTCGACTTTTCCGGCAATCGATTGTCGGATGATATACTGAACTATTTCGGATTCGATCGTTCCTTCTTCCCAACCATCAAACCGGTGTTTTCCAACCACGGCGAATTGCTGCCGGAGGTAGCACAAAAACTGGGTTTGAAAGCCGGAATTCCGGTTGCCTACAAATCGGGGGACCAACCCAACAATGCGCTTTCGCTAAATATATTTGATCCGGGTGAAGTTGCCGCAACGGCCGGCACATCCGGTGTTATTTATGGCGTAAGCGACAAACTGGCCTATGACCCGCAATCGCGTGTGAACACTTTTGCTCACGTTAACTACACTGAGGAGCAAAGACGCTTAGGTGTTTTACTTTGTATAAATGGCGTGGGTAAATTATACAGTTGGGCAAAAACGCTCTTTTCGCCGGTTAGCTATGGCGAGATGAATGATCGGGCGGCAGAGTCGCCGATCGGTTGCTATGGCTTACGCATACTGCCTTTTGGTAATGGAGTGGAGAGGATGCTGTGTAACAAGCCGGTAGCAGCACATATCCACAATCTCGATTTTAATATTCATGGCAAAGATCACATACTACGCGCTATTCATGAAGGCATTGCTTGCTCGTTCCGTTATGGACTTGATATCATGCGCGAAAATGGAATGAATCCGTCAGTGATCCGTGCCGGTCGGGCTAACCTGTTCCTTAGCGATCTGTTTACCGAAATATTCGTTAATACAACTGGCGTTCCCGTCGAACTATACAAAAATGATGGCAGTGTTGGCGCTGCACTTGGAGCGGGTATCGGTGCAAAAGTTTTCGGCTCACCGAGGGAAGCGTTCAGTAAAATGGAACGTATTAAGATTGTTGAACCCAAAGGCGATCAATACGAAAGCATTTATCGCGATTGGAAACTCTTGCTCGAAAAGCAACTCGGACAGGAGGTGAAAGGATAAAGCTAAAAGGGTCTTTGTATAAAACAGAAAATAAATCTTCCGGTCTTTCGGACTTGCCGACTTCCGGACTAAATTCAATAAATCAATCATTCAATAAATCGATAATTCATTAATTCACTCACTATGATTCTCACAGGCGACAAAGAATTTTTTAAAGGCATAGGCCAGGTTAAATACGAAGGCCCCGAAAGCGATAATCCGCTTGCATTCAGGTGGTATGATGCGGACAGGGTAGTAGCTGGCAAAACGATGAAGGACCACCTTCGCTTTGCTTGCGCTTACTGGCACTCCTTCTGCGGTACAGGCGCCGATCCATTTGGCGGACCAACCCACTTGTTCCCATGGGACGAAAAAGCTGATGCCATTGAACGGGCAAAAGATAAAATGGATGCGGCTTTCGAGTTCATTACCAAGATGAACCTGCCATATTATTGCTTCCACGATGTTGACGTTGTGGATTATGGCAATGACATCAACGAAAACGAACATCGTTTGAAGGCGCTGGTTGATTACGCAAAACAAAAGCAAGCTGCCAGTGGTGTTAAATTGCTTTGGGGCACCGCTAATCTGTTCTCGCACATGAGGTACATGAACGGTGCGGCTACCAACCCCGATTTCCATGTGCTGGC
>JAICXZ010000431.1 GCA_025934475.1 Mucilaginibacter sp.
AGGTCGCCTTGCTTTCTTCTGACAACGAGTCGTTTAAATATTTTTCGAGCAAAAGTGTAGCAATCGGGCCGGCCCATGTTGCGCCATATCCAGCATTTTCAACAACTACTGCCACTGCAATCTTTGGATTATCGCGGGGTGCAAAAGCAACAAACACCGAATGGTCCTCGCCGTGCGGGTTTTGGGCAGTACCTGTTTTACCGCACATTACGATCCCAGGTATCTGTGATGCTTTCGCAGTGCCATTATCTACTACCGCTTGCATACCATTTATCAGCGGTTCGAAATACTGCGAATCAATACCCACATAGTTTTTCGACTTATATTCAGGCCGGATCACTTCCTTGTCGCCGATGGCCTTGATCAAGTGCGGCTTATAATAAAAGCCGTGATTAGCAATAATACACTCTATGTTGGCCAACTGCAGCGGGGTGGCTTCCAACTCGCCCTGGCCAATAGCCAGCGAAACTATAGTGCTGGAACGCCAGTTGGGGCCTTTATACATTTTATCGTAAAGAGTTGATTTTGGCAAATTACCCCGGCCCTCGCTTGGCATATCCAGGCCCAGTTTCGAACCCAGTCCAAACTTACTTACCTCATCGCGCCAGCTGTTATAAACCGGTTCGATATTTTTCACTCCCTTCTGATCCATCAAGCGCTGAAATACCCATGAAAAATAGCCATTACATGATCCTGCCACGGCACCGCTTAATGCGACTACACCATGCGCTTCATGATGGAAACACGGTACCGGGTGATTGCCCGCCATGTACACCCCATGGCAATCATAAGTAGATCCCGGTGTGATAATACCCTCTTGCATCGCGATCAAAGCGCTTAATGGCTTAAATGAAGAACCAGGAGGATAGTACGCTTGTATCGGTCGGGTAAAAAATGGCTTGTAAGGGTCTTTATACAATTCGGCAGCATTTTTGCCACGATCATGGCCTACCATCAGGTTGGGGTCATAGGTCGGGCTGCTCACGTAACAGAGAATCTCGCCGGTTGATGGTTCGATTGCAACTATACTACCAAGCTTATTTTTCATTAGCTTTTCGCCCAGCTTCTGGATTCGGATATCGAGTGAAGATATCAGTCGCTGCCCCGGAACTGCGGTTGTATCAAAAGCACCATTGGCCCATGCTCCCTGTGGCCTTCCCCGGGAGTCGACCAATTTATATTGTACGCCGCGACGACCACGCAGTACATTTTCGTAAGATCTTTCTACACCGGTAACGCCAATGAAATCACCATTATGGTAATAACCGGCTGATTTCTTGATATCATTATCATGCACCTCACCAAGATATCCCAGGAATTGTGCAGCTGTCGAATCAGGATAAGTACGGAGGTAACGGGCTGATGACTCAAACCCATTGAATTCGTTCAGGCGTTCTTCTATCGCTGCATAGGCCTGAGGCGTCAGCTGTTTTTCAAATGGTGACTGCTGGCTGCGCGAATATTTGATCGCCTTCGCCATGCGCCTGTTAAACTCGGCTGTATCGATATTAAGCAGCTTGCAGAACTCGGCTGTATCAAATGGCGCCTTCACCAGGTTTGGCGTCACCATAATATCGTAAAAAGCCTGATTCTGTACCAATATTTTGCCATTGCGATCGAGTATCGGACCGCGGGCAGGGTTAAGGTAAAATATCCGTTTGGCGTTGCTTTCGGCATAGATCCTGTACCGGTCATCCATCAGCTGGATATAAAACAGGCGACCAAGAAGGACGAGGATCAGAACAATAAATATGGTGGAAATAATATAGCGGCGCTCAAAAAATCTGTTCATTTACGTTCCTTCTTCCTGAAAAATAAAAAGCCTGAAAGCAACATCAAAAATACTGTAAATATAGAACTCAGCACAAAGCGGCTAAGTGTGTAAGGTATCTCCGAAAAGCGAAAAACTTCGAGGTTGAAAAGGAAAAAGTGGTGAACTAAGGTGAGTATTAAGGCGTATGTAAAGAACCACCGAAAACCCATCATACTGAGGGTTGGCTCGGGCTCATTGTCAAATCCATCTTTTTGTACGGTAATGCTGATGAACAGCACACGCACAAAGGCCAGCACCACGCATGAAGCCGCGTGCAGACCGGGAGTGTCGTAAAAAGCATCGATGGTGATGCCCATGATAAATGCCAGGACAAACAACAACACATTAGGTATTTCGAATGGCAGCAGTAATATAAACATGATGTAGATATACGGCGTCGAAATATTGTACAGTGTAAAGTTCTTCAGCAAGAATACCTGAAGGAAAACCAGCGCTACAAAGCGAACCAGGTTGGTCAAAATTATTCTACTCATCCTTCTTTTGCTGCGCCTCCAGTCCCGCCTGTTCGTTTGCTAATTTATTCACCACCACGTCCACATATTGAAGCTTACTGAAATCAACTGCCAGCGTCACTTCCATATTCAGCGAATAGCCGCCCTGGCGTGAATGCAGATTGCTCACTTTACCGATAGGAATACCTGCCGGGAAAAGCGAAAATTCGGAAGTAACCACTGCTTCACCCAATTTTGGTTGTGCATTATTGGACACATCCTTTAAAATACCTTTATGCGGATTTAGATCATCGCTCCACTCGATATAACCCAACTCTTTTCCTGTAGCCAGCATTGCGCTGAAACGCGAATCCTTATGCAGTAACGATTGGACCACCGAAAGATGCTCGCCCGCAAAAACAACCTTACCCACCAGGCCCGAACCGCAAATTACACCCATGCCTTTGGCAACACCTTGCAATGTGCCCCGGTCGATAGTGATATAATTGTTACGGCGGTTAATAGAGTTGTTGATAACTTTTGCCTCAATGAAGGTATACTGCTGTTTGTAGTTGGTATCATTCACTTCATGCTTTGCCGAAGTGTCTTTGTAGAATGATGTTTTAAGCTGTCCACGCAGGCGTGCATTTTCCTTTGCCAGACTGTCATTTACATCCTTTAGGTGCAGGTAATCTTTGGCCCCGTTAACCTGGGTATACAAAGCTCCGGTTACCCTGGCTGTTGAACTGATAAATGTAGCTTTCTGGAACGAATTGTACTTGATATAAATAACCAGCGAGATTATTTCGAAAATGAGGAATAAAAAGAATGCGTTGTACTTGGTGATAAAAATCAGGAGGTTACGCATGGGGTTAGAGACTAGTTAATTAGAGATTAGAGGTTAGTTTGTTTCCTCAAGTAATTAATATATCCGTTTATCATCTTCATACACTCCTCGCAATCTCGTTTAAATATATCAAATTGTTCCTCGCTAATGAATTTGTTGTCCAATGCGATAATGAGATGATCTATCGTTTCTGCTGCCGAACCTCGTGCATTGATTAGAAATTTCGCAGCTTCAGCATAATGCAAGCGCCCGTGCCCTTCGGCGATGTTATTTCCAATAGATCTTGATGACCGAATAATCTGGTCCTGCAATCGATACTTTTCCTCTGATGGGAACGATTGAGCAAGCTCGTTAATATTGTTGCGCAATATTCTTGCTTTTTTCCAAACCTCAAGATCGGTGAAAGAGAGCATATCTTATTCTTAGTGGCTTTTGTAAACCTAATCTCTAATCTCCAATCTCTAATCTCTACCTCACTGCATAAGGAACTTAAAATTGCCAATATTTTTCAACGCTGTGCCGGTGCCGCGTACTACTGCGCGAAGCGGATCTTCGGCTACGTGCACGGGCAGTTTGGTTTTGGCCGCTACACGTTTATCCAGCCCGCGGAGCAAGGCGCCACCGCCGGTCAAGTAAATACCGGTCTGGTAAATATCTGCCGAAAGCTCAGGAGGCGTAATTTCGAGCGCCTTCAGGATAGCTTCTTCTATTTTCGAGATCGATTTATCGAGGCAATGCGCGATCTCGGTATACGATACCATGATCTGCTTTGGCACACCGGTCATCAGGTCGCGACCCTGTACTGCGAAATCGCCCGGAGGATCTGATATTTCCGGTAATGCTGCACCTACTTCTATTTTGATCTTTTCAGCGGTACGGTCACCAATCATAATGTTGTGCTGGCGACGGATATATTGAACGATGTCTGAGTCGAAGTTATCACCGGCAACGCGGATAGACTGGTCGCATACGATACCCGACAAAGCGATAACCGCAATCTCGGTAGTACCACCGCCGATGTCGATGATCATGTTACCCATTGGCTCTTCAACGTCGATGCCGATA
>JAICXZ010000246.1 GCA_025934475.1 Mucilaginibacter sp.
CGATGTGCTCAATTATGCAGTGCCGATCCTGAAAACTACCCACCAGCAGCACGAAACCGAGATGTTGAGGATTATAGCGGCATCTTACTTTGCCATCTCCGACTATAAAAACTCAGTTGCATACTATAACCGTTTTGAGGCGCAGGATAGGGGCCGTACCCAAAATACGCAGGATAGCTACCAGATGGGTTACGCTAATTATAAGATGAACAACTACACCAAATCTGCCCAGGAGCTGGTGAAACTGGTTGATCAGAATGATATCTATAGCCAGAACGGTAACTACGCATTGGGTAACGTATTCCTGAAGCTGAATAACAAGCAAAGCGCCCGCAACGCCTTCTTTGTGGCATCAAAAATGAATTTTGATCCGCAATTGCAGGAGGATGCTTTGTACGAATATGCTAAACTATCTTACGAGCTTGATTTCAATACCGCTGCTTTGGAGGCAACCCGCCAGTATTTGAAAAATTATCCCCGCTCGGCCCGTACCGACGAGATGAAAACCCTGCTCGGAGAAGAGTTACTGAATTCGCATAACTACAAAGAGGCTGTCGAGATACTGGAGCCTATCCCTAATAAATCGGCCAGCGCCAGGGCAGCTTATCAAAAGGTTACCTATTATAGGGGTTTGGAGTTTTATAACGAACGCGCGTTTGAGAATGCTATTGGTATTTTCCTGCGTTCGCTCAAATTCCCGATGGATAAAAAGGTGCAGGCGCTTACCGTGTACTGGATGGCGGAGTCCATGTATGAAGTACGCAAGTACGGCGAATCAGTTAGCAATTTCGAGCGCTTTTTGGATATGGACGGGGCAGAGGACTTGCCGATTTATAACTATGCCAACTATGGCCTCGGTTATGCAGCCTTTTATGCTGAACAATACCGCAAGGCAGCTACTTATTTCGAAAGATTTCTGAAGGGTGGCGCAACCGACAAAAATACCATTAATGATGCGGTAACCCGTTTAGGCGATAGTTACTTCGTGCTGAAAAGCTATACCGAAGCGCGCAATTATTACGATCGCATTATATCCCAGCACAGTAAAGGCGAAGATTACGCCTTATTTCAGCGTGGCATGATACAGGGACTGCAAGGTAATCCTGATGCCAAGATCAGCACGCTAAATGATGTGCTGAGCCAATTCCCGAATTCTGATTATGCAGACGATGCATCCTTTGAGATCGCCTACACTTACTTCCTGAAGGGCGATGGAACTACGGCCAAGGCAGACCTGCTTTCGATGATTCAAAAATACTCGCACAGCAGCTATATCCCGCGTGCCTTAGTAACCATGGGTTTGATTGATTACAACGCTGGTAACGATGATCAGGCCATTGTATCCTTTAAGAAGGTAATTGCAGATTATCCATCGAGCGAGGAGGCCAAACAATCGCTGAAACAGATCGAGAAGATATATACGGATAAAGGCGATGCGCAAACATTTATCGCGTATGCGGCCACAACGCCTATCGGTAATTTCTCGGCGTCAGAGCAGGAGGGCATCATGTTCAACGCGGCCAACAGTCTTTATTTAAGAGGAGATGCTGCCGGAACTGTACAGGCTGTAAATGCTTATTTCGATAAATTCCCGACCAAGCCGATATACGAAAAACAAGCAAGATTTATTCGTGCTGAAAGTTTGGTTGCCCTCGGCAAACCGAATGACGCAGTTAACGATTACAATGTGATACTGAACGACTGGACAAGCGCTTATACCGAGAAATCGCTCATCAGTATGGCTAAGTTGTATATGGCGCAAAAAAGGTATAATGATGCCATCACCTATTTGAAGAAGCTGGAGACTACTTCAGAATATAAAGCCGACTACACCTTTGCAGTCAACAACCTGCTTTTGTGCTATTCGAAAATGAATGCGCCAGACGATGTTCTGAAATACGTGCACTTGGTGCGTGAAAACGAGAAGTCGTCGCAGGAAGACAAATTCAGAACAGGTCTTTATGCCGGCATAGCTGATATGCAAAAGGGAGACACCACGGCGGCAGTGAAAGAGTTTGAGTACACGGTGGCCAATACTAAGACTATCGATGCTGCTGAATCCAAGTACAATATTGCCAATATCCAGTACCACAAGCGGCAGTACAAAACGTCGCAGAAAACCTGCTTTGATTTGGTGAAGGAGTTGCCGAACTATGACTACTGGGTAGCTAAAACCTTTATCCTGTTGGCCGATGACTATGTGGCATTGAAGGATGACTTCCAGGCGAAAGCGACGCTGCAAAGTGTAATTGAAAATTATAAAGGTAAGGATGATATACTACCGACCGCGCAGCAAAAATTGGAAGCACTGGGCGGCAGTAAACGAAAATTGAAACCAGTGGATACCAGCCAGCAAAAAGCTGCTCCTGATACCACAACCACTGCACCAGATACAACTAAGAACTAAGAATAGAGGAAAGCAAGATGAAATACAGATATATATATGCGTTTCTGGCCTTAGCGATGGTGTTCTTTGTTGCCTCAGCTGATGCCCAAAACAAATCTTCTAAAAAGAAACAGGCGGCTAAAACCACTAAAACTACCAAACCAGCCAAGCCCGCTGCAAAACCTGCTGCCAAACAACCTGAAAAAAAAGCTGCTGAACCAGCCACGACCCAGGATACAACGAATAAAGGCAATGCGCTGACGGAAGAAATCGTGGTAACTACGGCTTATAAGCCGGTATTGGCTGATGCAGTTAAAATCAGGATAAATCCCGACCTGTCGGATAAAACGCCGTTTAAGGCGCCGCTCACTTATGTGACGCTGGACAAACGCCTGGAGCGGAACACCGATATCAAACAGCTCGATCCGATGAAAATGCCGAAGGAGGTCGATTCGGTACCCTCTAATAACTATGCGCGACTTGGCCTTGGTAATTTCAAGACCACTTATGGCGAGTTCTATGTGAACAATGGCCAGAACGAGAGTTTGCAGATCGGGGCGTTTGGAAAGCATTTGGGACAAAGTGGCACCAACATGAACAAGCAAAACGAAATGACTGATGAAGTTGGCGGATTTGTGAAGGGGATAACGGGCGATAATACCTTTAGCGCACGTATAAAATACAATAGGCTGGGCACCTATTTCTATGGCTTTAACCAGGCCGATCCTCCGGGAGCATTTAGTCCGGATGCGCAGCATTTTAATACCGTAAGCGGCGAAGCCGAAGTTACCAAGAACTTTAAGGGCGAGGAAAACGAACTCACTTATGCCGTAAAACTGGACGGCTACGTGTGGAACAATGCATATTATGCCCACGAGAGCAACTTAGTGCTAACCGGTTTCCTGAACGAGACCGTAAAGCAATTTTATGCAGGGTTAGGCGCCTCGCTTGATCTGAGCACCCAAAAAGACAGCTTGTATTCGTTCAATAACAGCATTTTGAGGTTGAACCCATATCTGAAGTTCCAGGGTGATAATTATAAAATAGACGCAGGTCTTAACCTCGCCAGGGAGTTCGGCTATTCAGGCCGTGTGTTTATTTTCCCGGCTGCAAAACTTGAGTACCAGATTATACCTAAATACGTGCGCATCTTTGTAGAAGCGCGGGGAGATGTAAACAAAACTTCATTACGCGACTTCGCTGACGAGAATCCTTTCATCGGGCAAAATATCAGCATCATTAATTCGGTTGACAAACTGGATGTGAGCGCGGGTTTGAAGGGCACCATCATACCAGGGCTTGGATTTAAGGTGGATGTTTTCCGCAACAGCATCAAAAACTTGCCGATGTTCATAAGTAACTTTAATTCATCTGGCAAAAACAATCCATTTACTGTTGTCTACGATGGTGGCAATTCGCGGGTTACTGGTTTAAATGGCGAACTGACTTACAGGGCATCTGATACCTTCGATATTTTTGGCCGGGTTGAGTTCAGAAACTATTCGCTGGCTACTGAGGCTGAACCATGGAACCTGCCT
Organism: Mucilaginibacter sp.; assembly: GCA_025934475.1. GTDB lineage: Bacteria > Bacteroidota > Bacteroidia > Sphingobacteriales > Sphingobacteriaceae > Mucilaginibacter. Next base: position 3,925 of record JAICXZ010000246.1, read on the forward strand.
AAATTTAAGTTGACAATGGGAACAGCCTTCCACGTTACGCCAAAGCTGACCATCAACGCTACGCTGTTGTACAGGGGAAGCGCATTTGATCGCACCGACATCAGATCTCTTACCCCGGGCGGTCCTGTATTTACACCCACTATCGTAACGATCAAAGGTTTTGCCGATTTGAACGGTGGCGTCGAGTATAGACTGAACGACCGTTTTTCAATATTTGGCCAGGTGAACAATATATTAAATACAACAAATCAGGTGTGGTTATACTATCCTAATTACGGATTTAATATCTTTGGAGGTGTTGGGTTTCACTTTTAACAACGCTATAGCCTGACTTATAACGATTTGGGATGGATTTAGCCATTTATATTAACGAACTGCTGGGCTTAAAAGGCGAAGTGAATGTGCCGGGGATAGGTTTTTTTACTCAGAAGCGCATCAGTGGCTACTACAGCGAGCACGAAGGGAAATTCTATCCGCCAAGACACGAGATCGTTTTTGACCCGCAGGCAAAGGACGAGGATGGTCTGGCCGTGTACATATCCGAGAAAAAGAATATCTCGCCAGCCTCGGCCAAATATTTCATTGAAAAATATGCTACCGGGTTAAAACAGGAAGCTTCGGTAAAAAGTGCTGCGATAACCGGCCTCGGGCATTTGTTTTACGAATACTCAACGTTGTCGTTTAAAGCAGATATGGACGCACAGGGCAACGATCCGGCATTTTATGGTTTCGCCCCCGTTGCGGCACAAAAGGTTAGTGATAAGCCTGAGGCGCGGCCCGAACCGGCCCCTCAAAAAGAGCCGCTTTCAGAACCCGCACCGATTGCAGAAACGCTGAAAGCCAAAGAAGAACCGGTGGAGCAGGAATGGAAACCTATATTTGATCCACCTCCTGCTCACGAAGAAGAACCGGAAGAAGTTGTAGAAGAAGAGGAAGAACGCAGAGGCGGCAGACCGTGGGTTATTATATTGCTCATCGTCATAATCGGTTTACTGTGTTTTGGCGTAGCTTATCAATTTAAACCTGAATGGTTTGGTAAGCACCGGCCCGTTGATACAACCATCATCGTCAATGGTTCGCCGCCTGCAGCGACACAACCTGACACCACTAAGCCCGCACAGGCAGATACAACCACTAAGGCTCCAGAAGCACGGCCTGCTGCTAAAACTACGCCAGCGCAACCGGCAGCTAGCAATGCACCGCAGGGCCTGATGATAGATTCGGCCAAATCTCATTGGGAAGTTTTTTTGAGTGCATTCAAAACAAAAACCAGGGCTAATGAGGAAATTGAAAAATATAAAGCTGCAGGTATCCCTGCTTTTATATCTCCTGACGCTAAGGGAAAGTTGCTCATCAAAATTATAGCCGGATCTTATGACACCGAGCAAGATGCTGAAAAAGCTAAAAACGATCTGATAAAAACAGGAAAGGTCCCTAAGAACATTTATTCACTAGAAATTAAACCCAAGAAAATAAAATGATGCTATTAGCACAAATCCATGACACGGTACATTCAGTTGCCGACACCGCTAAACACTTGCCACAGGTAGCCGCGCAGGACGATCTGCGCTTTGGCGATCTCCTTGTAAAAGGAGGATGGGTGATGGTGCCCATCGGGCTGTTGTTTGTGCTTGGTTTGGTGATATTTTTTGAACGGTATTTTACGATTCGCAAGGCTGGTAAAGACGAATCTAACCTGATGAGCCAGGTGCGCACCAGTATCCTTACAGGTAAGCTGGAATCA
>JAICXZ010000335.1 GCA_025934475.1 Mucilaginibacter sp.
GGCCATTTAGTACGCGCCGTTACCCGGGGTGATGGCACGCAGGGGGACGAGGTTACAACCAACGTTAAAACTATCCGCAGCATCCCTAAACGCCTTTATGATGGCGCAGGTTATCCGGCGGATTTCGAAATCCGCGGCGAGGTGTTTATGCACTTGAAAGCTTTCGAAAGGCTGAACGAAGAACGGATCGAAAACGGAGAGCCACCTTATGCCAACCCTCGCAACTTTGCTTCAGGCACTATCAAACTGCAGGACTCAGGCGAAGTAGCCAAACGTCCGCTGGATAGCTTCATGTATTTTCTTTATACCGAACGGCGATTATTCAATACGCATTGGGAAAGTTTGCAAGCGGTAAAGCGTTGGGGATTCCCGGTAAATGATGAGAGCCGGCTTTGCCACAACATCGAAGATGTTTTAAAATTCATTGGTGACTGGGAAAGTAAGCGATTCCACCTGAGCTATGATATCGATGGCATTGTTATTAAAGTAAACAGCTATAGCCAGCAGGAAGAATTGGGCTTTACAGCCAAATCACCACGTTGGGCCATTGCTTATAAATACAAAGCAGAGCAGGTAGAAACAGAACTGCAAAGCGTAAGCTACCAGGTTGGACGTACAGGCGCGGTAACTCCGGTAGCCAATTTGAAGCCGATATTCCTGGCGGGCACCACCGTAAAGCGCGCGACCTTGCACAATGCCAATGAGATCGTTCGTTTGGATTTACATGAGGGCGATTGGGTTTATGTTGAGAAAGGCGGCGAGATCATCCCTAAGATCATCAGCGTAAACATGCAACGAAGAAATCCGGATGCGAAACCCATTCATTATATAACTAACTGTCCGGTTTGCGGAACAACGCTGGAACGAAAAGAAGGTGAAGCTGCATTTTACTGTCCGAATGATGAAGGATGCGCCCCGCAGATAGTCGGGAAAATGCAGCATTTTACAGGCCGCAAAGTGATGAACATTGATGGCCTCGGCGACGAAACGATAGACACACTTTACGAAAAAGGCTTTATCCGCCATATCAGCGACATCTACGAACTTCATAACAAGGCAGATGATCTGAAAAAGATGGAACGTTTTGGCGAGAAGTCGATCAATAATATGCTCGACGGTATCGAAAAATCGAAACAGCAACCATTTGAAAAAGTATTGTTTGGATTGGGCATTCGATACGTGGGCGCAACGGTTGCCAAAAAACTAGCAACGCATTTCAAAACCATCGACAGATTGACGAACGCCTCGTTCGAGGAGTTAAATGGCGTCGAAGAAATCGGCGAACGTATTGCCAAAAGCGTGATCGAATATTTTGAGGATGTGCAGCACCGTGAGGAAATCGATAAACTAAAAGCCCAGGGTCTCCAATTTGTGGCCGAAGAAAAGGAAGTGGTATTAGCCAGCGAAAAGCTTTCGGGTAAGAGCTTTATTATTTCGGGCACATTCTCCCGGTCGCGTGATGAGTTGAAGGATATCATCGAGCAAAACGGCGGAAAGATATTGAGCAGCATTTCAGCGAAGCTGGATTACCTCGTCGCAGGCGATAACATGGGGCCTGCCAAACTGGAGAAGGCTACGAAGCTAAACATACCGATTATAAGCGATGATGAGTTAATGAAGATGCTTGAACACGATTGATTAGATTTCGTGGATAGACGGGATAATGATCAAAGTCCAATTAAACTAATCGTATCCTGTAAATCTATCAAATCCTAAAAATCGTGTTCAAACAAAATCCTGACTGTAACTATGCCCAATTAAACTCATCTTAGCATTAAATCTATCACTATGAGATGTGCTCTGTTTGTCTTGCTTGTTTTGTTTGGTGTGAGCGCTTCGGCGCAGCAATTTACGCTCAGCGGCAAAATCAGTGACAAGGACGGAAAGCCGGTACCATTTGCCAATGTATATGTAAAGGGCACCACCAAGGGCACCTCTGCCAATATCGAGGGCGAGTATTCGCTCAAACTGCAACCGGGCGATTATGAAGTACTCTATAGAGCTGTGGGCTTCAAACAGTTGGGTCAGAAGATCAGCCTCGATAAGAATACAACCTTTAATGCCATACTAGCCGGCGAAATTTACGAGTTGGCCGCTGTCACCATCAATGGGAGTGGCGAGGATCCGGCTTACGCCATCATCCGCAAGGCGATCCGCAGACGCAAGGCGCATTTGAGCGAAGTGAAGGCTTACACTTGTGAGGTCTACATCAAGGGCTTGCAAAAACTGCTTGCTGCACCGAAAAAATTTATGGGTGCCGATATCAACCAAATCGGGAAGGAACTGGGGTTGGACTCCAACCGGCGGGGTATCATTTATTTATCCGAGTCGGAATCCAAACTGAGCTATAAATACCCCGGCCAATTGCACGAGGAGATGGTCTCATCCACCTTTTCTGGCAGCAATAAGATGTTCAGCTTTAACCGCGCCAGCGATGCCAGGGTTAATTTCTATGAAAACCTACAGGATTGGGGCGGACTGAGCAACCGGCCGCTGGTCTCCCCTATCTCCGACAATGCCCTGTTTTACTACAAATACAAATTGCTGGGCACCTCGACAGAAAATGGAGTTGTGATCAATAAAATACAGGTTACTCCACGCCGCGGACACGATCCCTGTTTTGATGGATATATATACATTATCGACGGGAGCTGGCGCATCTATGCACTTGATTTATATGTGACCAGTCGCGCTAATATCAACTTTGTGGATACATTGCGCATTAATCAGCAGTTTTTGAAGGTCGACTCCAACAAATGGATGCAGGCATCGAATAAGTTTGAGATGACGGGTGGGCTGTTCGGCTTCAGGCTAAAAGGCTATTTCATATCGGTCTATAAGGATTACGATTTGAATCCAACATTCAATAAAAGAGAATTTAACGAGTTGCTGCATATCCCGCAGAAGGTCAATAAGAACGATACTGCTTATTGGAATGCCGAAAGACCCATTCCGCTGACACAGGAGGAAAAAACAGACTACACGAAAAAGGAGAAACTTGCCGCCAAGCGGGATTCCAAAGCCTACCTGGACTCGCTGGATAAGGTGACCAACAAGGTAAAACCTGTTGGATTGCTGCTTACCGGGATTAACATCACCGATAGATATAACCATGCTTTTTACCATTTTGATCCGTTAATCGGTTCAATTTTATTCAATACAGTAGAAGGACCCGTACTCAATTATGGCTTTACCTTCCGAAAGCAGGCCGATAGTTTGAGCAACAAATTAGTTGGCTTTGGCGCAAACGCTCGTTACGGTTTTTCGGATCATTTGTTAGATGCTAATGCGAATGTAAGGCTCCCTATCGGAGACTTTTACCTTGATGTTGCAGGTGGCTCAGATGTGGTGGACCTGAACGGGCGCGAGCCTATTTCGCCTTTTATCAATACCGTTTACACCTTGTTTGAGCGGAAGAATTACCAAAAGCTTTACCAGAAAAAATTCGCTTCAGCTACATTTTCAGGCAGGATAACAGGTGGCTGGCAGGCAAGCGCGACAGCTGAATGGGCCGATCGCCGCTGGCTGCCTAATACAAATACTTACAGTTTCTTCCATCCGGGCAATAACGAGTTTTCTTCAAATAACCCGTTGAATCCCGTCCAGGATGTTCCGCTATTCCCGCAAAATCAATCCTTCAAGGTAACTCTTCGCACGACCTATGATTTCAGCGATAAATATGAGACCTATCCTTTCGGCCGCAGGTATTTGCCGTCGGATTATCCGACAATCGGCCTATCATTTACCAAAGGATTCAAGAATATACTTGGCTCGGATGTGGATTATGATTTGATAAGTGCCGATATCAGCAAGCAGGACGTCAATCTTGGCATGTATGGCAAAACAGCCTTCTTTGTAGGCGCCGGCAAATTCCTTAACACGAACAGTATTTACTTCCCCGACTATAAGCAATTCAGCGGAAATGAGGTGCTGTTCTACAAAAGCGGACTCAGCAATTTTTTACTGTTGGATTATTATCAGTTCAGCACTTTTAGCGAATATGCCGAAGCGCATGTAGAGCATAACTTCTCCGGATTTATTATCAATAAGATACCATTGATCCGTAAGCTTAAACTGCAGGAGATCGTTGATTTCAATTACCTGTCTACTCCGCAACTGCGGAATTATATGGAACTGGGTTTTGGATTTCAATATCTTGCTTTTCGGCTAATGTATGGCACCTCGTTCAACTCGGGCAGTAATGTGCATAATGGGGTGAGGATCGGCCTGAGCTTTTAATTTTTATTCACAGGCATTTAAGGCCTTTTTACAGGTGAATAATTGAAGCTTACAGATCGGATTTTCTGCAGAAAACCGGCCATTCTACATTTGATTCAAATAAAAATCGAAAATCATGAAAACGACTTATTTAAATCAAACAAAAAAGAGCGTGGCCATCCTGCTGGCGCTCGCCTTAGCCTTAACGGCTTGTAAGAAAGATCAGAGTTCCGAATCCAATGCCAAAGAAGACCAATCGGCATTTATCGGCACCTGGAAATTAACAGACATGATGCAAGTCAATAACCCTGATGGTCAACCACGAAATGGCAACGGACTCGCAGCCATGAATTACACATCTATCCAGTTCAATTCACAAGGAAGGTTTGTCGGGCTAGATGCTCAGTCTGGAAACGAGGTTAACGGCAATTGGGATGCAAACAGCAAGCAGCTCACCCTCAAAAAAACAGATGGAGAAGTTCTTTCATTGAACATAATTGCTGCTAAAGGCAATAGCTTCACTTTGGAAGTGAACTATGCTGCTACTGGTGGCAAAGCCAGCGGAGTAATCTCCTATGTGTTAAGCAAATAAGCAGGCAAAAAATGGAGCCAGCAAAGCGATGGCTCCTAC
>JAICXZ010000200.1 GCA_025934475.1 Mucilaginibacter sp.
CTTTCTTTGATATCGTCACGTATCTCGTCCTTGTATTGAATGGTCGATTTACCAAGAAACTGCTCGAGTCTGTCCTGGCCGCCTGCGCGCGCAATCATGCCACGCATTCTGCGGTCAACTTCATTATCAACCTCGTCGTCTTTCACAGAAACGCTATCGATAACCGCCTGCTGCGCCAGCAATTTTTGGGTGATAAAGTTTTGAACAATATCGCATTTTATAGCGTCGTTCGGCTGGCCGCCCGAAATAAGGTAGTTGCCGTACCGCAACTCAACATCCGACTTTAGAACGATGCTGCTGCCCACCACCGCAACAATTTTATCAATGGTGCGAGGTTGAGCGTACGCTAACGAAACGGTTAAAACTAAACTTAAAATAATGGCAGTACCTATCTTTCTCATTTATTTATCTGTGTGCAAAACATGCAAAGGTGCGAAATTATCGCCACAATGCGCATGAATATTTTGTGCGAATATCCTCATTATGCCCCTAACAATTAACTATTTTTGGTTAAAATTTGTTAAAAGTGAAAGTTGAAGATAACAATGCCCTGCGTTTTATTCTGCAGGATGAAATATACCTCCTTAATGATGATAAAACTCAATATTCCGCTCCAACTATATCCACACACGTAACTGAAACTATACCAGCCATATCCACGCCGGTAATTGAAACGCCGCGACCGACTTTTAATTACCTCGGTTCGAACAAAAAAAACTTCCTGGTGCTGGTAAACTATGCAGACCAGGAGTTTATAAAAGACGATCATCTTGCAGCGCTTGAGAGTGTTTTAAGCAGACTTGGACATAGTCGCGAAGATATCGCCATCCTGAATCTTGCCAAACTTGATTGGGCCGATCATGGTGCGATTTTGGAACATTTTACTCCAAAAACAATGGTGATCCTGGGTCAAAAAGCTCGCCCGAGTGGGATGTCTAATTTGAAATTTAACCAGGTTGAAAAGACTGGTCCTATTAACGTTCTGCACACCTTCGCTTTTGATGAGATGATGACGAACGTGGATAACAAGAAGGCTTTCTGGGAACAAATGAAGAATTTATAATATGCCTGTAAAACTGGTTTTTGCCACCAACAATAAACATAAGCTTGAGGAAGTAGCCGATAAATTAAATGGCAGGATTGAACTGCTTACACTGAACGATATCGGCTGCCACGATGATATTGAAGAAACCGGGACCAGTTTTCTGGCAAACGCTTCGATCAAAAGCCACTATATCTTCGATAAATTCAAACTCAATTGCTTTGGGGATGACAGCGGCCTGGAAGTGGTGGCCCTTGGCGGCGAGCCTGGCGTTTATTCGGCACGCTATGACGGCGAGCACGGCAACCATAGCGCCAACATTGATAAGCTGCTCAAAAACCTGCAAGGTATTGGAAATCGCCGGGCGAGGTTTGTGACCGTTATCTCGCTTATTTGGGACGGTGAAGAATATTTCTTTGAGGGAACTGTGGATGGCACCATCCGCCATGAACGCGCCGGAACCAGCGGGTTCGGCTACGATCCGGTCTTTCAACCTAATGGCTTTGATATCACCTTTGCTGAAATGACGCTTGAGGAAAAAAATAAGTTGAGTCATAGGGCAAGGGCAGTGGAAAAGCTGGCTGAGTTTTTGTATTCGACTTGAATCGTTATTTTTACAAAAATCATGCAAGCAATTACCATATTAAAAAACGAAGACAACAATCACCGGTTAATGCAAATTGACCTGGATGAATTGGCAGCTAATGAAGAGTTGCTTGAAGAAGTCTTGGACATCATTACAGTTGAAGCACGTCGCAATGAACCCGCAACGTCCTGGGAGGAAGTAAAAAAGCAACTAAAGTCCGAATCCTAGCAGACGTTTATGTATCAGATTAACGTCAAGAGATCTGCTCAGAAGGAACTCAGTTCTATTCCGGTTAATTTCAAGAACGAATCATCTCTCAATTGACGGCCTGGCGGTCAACCCAAGACCTGAAGGCGTCAAAAAGCTAAAGCTCAGTAAAGATCTCTGGAGAATCAGAGTTGGTGATTATCGCATTATATACAGCATTGAAGACGAACTTCAAATTTTAGAAATCCAGAAAATAGGGCACCGAAAAGATATCTATAAATCTTAATTTCTGTTATTTACCGGTCACGGTCTTCTTAGCCGCCGTCGTATCCTTGCCCTTCTTTATTGTATCCGACGTTTTCCCTGGCTGTGCTTTTCGCAAACTATCTAGTAATTTGATCGCGCCACCCGGTTTAACCGCACTGGTGTCTTTCTTAACCATGCCAGTATCCCTTTTTGCAGCAGGCTGATTTTTATCTGATGCACCTTTTACAGGCGCCTTTCCTTTGCCTTTGGCCGGAACTTTGCCTTTGCCGGTTTTACTGATTGTCTTTTTATTGTAGGAAGGTAGGATCGATTCCTTCGAAACAGGCCGGTCCTTCGGTTTCCAGATAAAGCCTTTTAATGTTTTATCTTCCTCATTAAATTTGCTCAAAGGTGCATACCGGTGTTCGGGCTTATTGGAGAATACCATCGTGGTAACCTTGCCATCCTTGAACCGGATATGGATCCTGCTGCTGAGCGACCGCTGCATTTCCTTCACCTCTTTCTTTACGGTATCTCGCGCGAAATAGATGGTCTCTGCATTGCCGGCCATGAACACGCTTTCCAGTTTGTCGTTTTTGAAGAAGCCCCGCATGCGTTTTCCGGCCATCTGGTTAAAATGCACCGAGTCGCCTTTCTCTACGTTGACAATGAACGCGTTGGGATAGATCTCCATGTTGTTGAGCTTTTTTGCCCTCAGCTGCAGGTTGATTGTATCACCGGAAAGCTGCGATCCCTGCGTCCAAAGCATCGGGTTGGTATACAGCCTGATGGTAGAGTCGCTTGCACTGTAGAACGATGAATCTGACTTGCCCTGCAAATCCGACTTGAATAATTTAACATGATGGAACGCGCTCAGAATACGTACCCTGGCTGTATCTGCTAACGTTACCTTCCTGGTCAAGAAAACGGAATCAACCTGATTAGCCTGCTTGATGCTATCCTGTTTGCTTAACTTTTTAACAGGCGGCGGCTCATTGGCTGCATTTTTATCGGCAGGGTTCTTATTTACACCTTTTTGGTCGGGAGGACCCTTTTGATCAGGAGTCCCCTTTTTGCCGGACTGACCTTTACCCGGTTTTGTCTGCACATATTCTTTCGTTTTTACACCGTCAAAGATGTGCCTATGGAACACGTTGGTATCCAAAGGCATTTTGGGTGCCGAAAGATCAATGTATTTTACAGGTCCTTTGTAAACAATGGAAGGCGGATGCACGGTAGTGTCTTTGATATGTGCCAGCCGCATCTTCTCCTGCATGTCCTTTTGCTCCTTATAAGTCACGATACGGGTCTCGAGCGTATCCGCCGACATAAAAATGGAATCATGTTTAACCCGCCCAGTATCAGTCTTTGCCTTAGCTGTGTCCTTTCGGATTTTATTACGCGAAGTATCAACCGGCAGCTTCAACATTGACAAAGGCTTGCTCTTATTTCGTTTGGCGGTATCTGTTTTTGCAGCTACTTGTGGCGATGTCGGGAACAACCTGTCCTGAGGGCGCGATCCTTTGGGCGGGGCCGGCTTGCTAGCTGTGGCCTTTGGCGGGGTCACGGCCTTTTTCGTCGGTACTTTAACCGTGTCAATTTTGGTTTTCTTCCCGGTATCGATTTTCGCTTTTTTGCCGGTGTCGGTCGTTATCGCCTTATTCTTAAGCGAGTCGTTTTTGCTCGTATCCTTTTCTTCCGTTATGATAACCGCGTATGCATTTTTAGTAACGATGGTCTTTTCTTCAGCTTTGAAATAATCACCCAGGTCACCTTTCAGGGTCATCTTTTGCTCCGTGTCGTTAAAGATGATATGATTGATGGCATGGCCAAAGCCTTTCTTGCGGTCGTAAAATAAACTGTCGCCAGTTAAGGTTTTGGTGCCCGAACGATACAGGTTTTTTTTGCCAAAAAATGCCTGCTCGGTATTAGTATTGTAAGTGCCGTTTTCGGTATAAAGCGTGTCGTTGTCCTTACTTTTCTTTTTGCCATAGATATTCGTTGGGCCAAAAAAGTATGCAATCCTGGTGTTTGAATTATAACGCATCGTGTCCGTCAGGATCAACGCATCCGGTGTTAGCAATCGCACATTATAGCGGAAATAGGAATCGCGCGTGTGGCCGAAATAGTAGCCATTTAAACTGGTGAGGGTGTTGTCTTTGTTAACTAGTTTACCGCCGCCGGTGTAGGTGCCATAACGCGTTGCCGTATTATAGGTGAGATAGTTGGTGGTCAGGGTTGCGTCTTTGTCCACCATTCTCACATTATCAGTCAGGATAGCAATTTTAGTATTTCCGTCGTAGTTGAGCTTATCCGAATAAATGTGCATTGTATCGCCCTGGGTGATCACCACGTGGCCGAATGCATCAAATGTGTTTTCCTTCTGATGGAAATAAGCGCTGTCGGATTTTAGGGTGGAGAAATCCTGCTCGAAGGTGGCATCATAAACTTTCAATACGTCCACGCCGTTCACTTTGCCGCGCTGCAGGCTCGAAGACTTAATTATCTTAACGACCGATTTCTGCTGAGCCAATACTGCTGTGGCAGCTATCAGCATAAAAAAGGTTAAAACGTATTTGATCACGGCGCAAAATTACTTTTTTGAATGGAATTGCCGAATCGCCTTTGAATCTGCTAAAGATCAGGATCTAATTCGGTTCTTTTCGGTAATAAAAGGTTAACAAAAAAAGTAAAGGTTCGTGTTCGATATTCTTTTAAATGCCTGGCCTAAATTTCGCCTTGAACAGGTAGGCTCAAAATAAATTGATAATTTTGGTGATGCTGCCGGTTAAGCGTTTTACGCAATTTATAAATGAGAACCACCTTTTTTCTCCTCATGATCGCGTCTTAGCCGCCGTTAGCGGTGGCATGGACTCGGTGCTGATGGCGCATTTGCTTAAAGCTGCCGGTTACAATTTTAGCATCGCTCACTGCAATTTCCAGCTACGCGGCGATGAAGCCGATGCCGACCAGTCGTTTGTCTATGCATTTGCGACTGAACTTGGGGTTCCCATTTATAGCATCAACTTCGATACTAAACAATATGCTACCGACCGTAAGATTTCTATCCAAATGGCCGCACGCGAGTTGCGGTATCAATGGTTCGGTCAGATCAGTCAGCAGGAGGGATATAATGTTATAGCCCTCGCGCATCACCAAAACGATGCGATTGAGACAATATTGCTCAACCTGACCCGGGGTACCGGCATTGCGGGTATGCATGGCATCCTGCCTAAAAACGGAAATCTGGTTCGCCCGCTGCTATTTTTGAACCGGGATGAGATCGACAATATTGTTCATGAAAACGGCCTGCAATACCGGGAGGATAGCTCGAACTCGTCCGTCAAATACGCCAGGAATAAGATCAGGCTGGAAGTTGTCCCCAAACTTCAGGAATTGAATCCGGCGCTTGAAGAAACCTTCGGGCATAACCTTAATCATTTTCGCGCATTGGAGACAGTGTTACAGCAGAGGCTTAATGAATTGCGCGAAGAGTTGTTTGTTCGTAAGGACGACAATATTCATATCCCGATTGACGGCGTCAAAACGCTTAATCCGCAAAAGATGTTACTCCATGGCCTGCTGCGCGACTACGGCTTTAATGAGTCGACAGTAGAAGATATCATTTCCTCGCTGGATAAACATTCAGGCCGGTTATTTGAATCTGGTAGCCATGCCTTGCTGCTTGATCGTGGTCAGCTGATTTTGTCCGGCAGGCACATCGAACCAGGTGAAATAAAAATCGATGCTGGTCAGCATGAGGTTCGTTTTGGTAATTACCGGCTTACTCTTTTACATGATGACTCGCCGCTGATCGTTAAAGATAATTCCTTTGCTGTGTCTATCGACACGGAAATGCTGGTTTACCCGTTAACACTCCGCAACTGGCAGCAGAGCGATTATTTTTATCCGCTGGGGATGAAGACCAGGAAGAAATTAAGTGACTTCTTTATCAACCTGAAAGTACCACTGCACGAAAAAAAGCAGATCCCCATATTGGTTAACGGCAACGACGATATTATCTGGGTTGGGGGTTACAGGCCCGACAACCGTTATAAGGTAACTGCGAAGACCAAAAAAGTTACTATCTTCGAACTGTTTAAATTATGAGCGAAAAACCCGTCTTTGTTGAGAAGCAGTATCTTGGCCGCGAGTGGATACCTATAACCATCCGCCTCATGCTGGCTATGTTCTGTTTCGCAGCATATACCTTCAATTTTTTCACGGATGGTAACGAAAAAGCGGATATCCTGGCTGTAGCCGGATTTGGCATCATTACCATTTCCATCATCATGGGCTTTTTCCTGCATTTCC
>JAICXZ010000752.1 GCA_025934475.1 Mucilaginibacter sp.
GTTAGCACACAAGTGCCGCACACGCTATATGAACAGCTCAACCAGCAGCAAAGCGCCTACAAAGTGAAGAACTTTACCCTTGAAACTGCACCAGTCGCCGAACAGACAGAGACTGCAACTGCAACTGCAACTGCAACTTTAAAAAAGCCCATGTTCAAGCCTACATTTAAAAAGCCGGAAAATGAATCCTGAGAATATGAACGAAAGCGGCGGCGTGGTTGTCACCAAACTGAACGACCTGCTTAACTGGGCCAGGCTATCATCTCTTTGGCCGCTTAGTTTTGGTATTGCATGCTGTGCTATCGAAATGATGGGGTCATTCGCTTCCACCTATGATATGGACCGTTTTGGGGTTTTCCCCCGCCCTTCAGCCCGCCAGGCCGATGTGATCATCATTGCAGGAACGGTTACCTTCAAAATGGCCGAGCGTATCAAACGCCTTTACGAGCAAATGCCCGAACCTAAATATGTGATCTCCATGGGTTCATGCTCCAACTGCGGTGGCCCATATTGGCAGCATGGTTATCATGTGGTTAAAGGTGTCGATAGAGTAATACCTGTGGATGTGTATGTTCAGGGTTGTCCTCCACGGCCAGAGGCATTGATAGGCGCCATCATCGAACTGCAAAAGAAAATTGAGGGTGAAACCCTGATCAAAGGATAAAACATGAAAAAACTGCTGTTCCTTATCATTCTGAGCGCATTTGCAATTAAATCTTCGGCTCAGCAAACCAATCGTGTCTTCAATATTTTTCCTAAAGGCACCGTTCTGTATGGTAATATTCTTTATGCTAACGATACGCTAAAAAAGCATTTACTTGATGTCTACCTGCCGGCTACCGGTAAGAGCAGTTACCCCGTAGTCATCTGGATACATGGCGGTGCGTGGATGTCGAATGATAAATATGCCGATATGGGCTATATGGCCCAAACGCTCAAAAGTCTGATCGATAGCGGTTATGCAGTGGCTTCCATTGACTATCGCTGGAGCACACAAGCCATCTTCCCTGCACAAATACAGGATTGCAACCAGGCTCTTGAGTTCTTATATCAGAATGCTTCAAAATATAAGCTAGATCGCAACAGATTCGCGCTAATGGGCTTTTCGGCTGGTGGGCACCTGGCAAATTTGCTAGGCTTATCTAACGACAATAAGGTCAAAGATTTTTATGCATCAGGCGAAAGGCCTCATTTTAAGATAAAACTGGTGCTTGATTTTTACGGCCCTTCGGATTTCTTTACACTGAAAGGTAACGATAATAAGGACCCGTACAATCCCATTACGCTGCTGCTGGGTGGTATGGTAAGCGACAAAACCTCATTGGCAAAAGAAGCCAGCCCGGTTACTTATATTGATAAAAATGATCCGCCGTTCCTCATCGTGCAAGGCGAAAAGGACGAATCTGTGAACCCGGACCAATCAATTTCCCTCAATTCAAAACTTAATGCTGCAGGGGTTAAGAGCGAGGTAATTATAGTTCCAGGGGCACCGCATTATGGTGTGATGTTTGACGCCGAAAACATAAGGGACAGAATATTTTATCTGCTTGGCAAATACCTCAAATAGTATTCTCAACTTTTTCTTTTTGATCGTTAACGATAGCTTTTAAAAGCGATTGCAGCAACAACGCATTCCAATCATTTGAAAAACTGAAACTTCTCTTCTTTTGCAAATTGGTCTTATTGTGAACCACAAAGTAGGTTCTATAGTTACTGAGAGCAAATTCGTCCCAAAGCCAGCCTTTATTATCTAATTGAAATCCAAACGACGAGAATTCTATCCCGGCAAGATCGAATGGCTCACCATTTTGATAGTGGTTAAAATACCCGGTAAGCTTGTCATGAAAATAATGACTCCATAATTGGTTGACAATATCCCGCCAAATATCACCATATACTCTCCGTTTGATTCCATAAACGCTTTTGAGATTTATCCTGGTAATATGGTTATCGGCATCAAGTATCTCGACCAAATATTGTCTGCCAATTGGAAACTTGTAACCTCTAACCCAGTTAACACCATACCTAAAAGCAACGATACGTTCAGCCGCAATGTCAATGACCGGATCAAAACTTAGGGGTTTTTCAATAGTCAGCCCATCGGAGGTAAAAGTTAAAACCTTGACTATTTTTCCGCGAAAAAAACCAGGGATTCTGACAATACCCGAATCGTTACTCATAATAAATCAAATGAAGGAGATTGGAAGTTGATTAAAACCCTCTGCGAATAGAGCGTTTTTCCCTGCTGTATTCTCTAACGATGTCCTTTAAAAGCGACTGCACCACAACGCCGTTCCAATCGATAGAAAAAATGCAGCATTTATATTGCCGCGGATCGTCAGCATTGTGAATCATGAAGTAATTCTGATAGCTTTTTATGGCTATCTTATCCCACGGAAGCCTGTTGCCTTTACCCCAGCTTATGCCATCCGGGTAAAAAGTAATGCCAGCCAGTTCAAATATCTGCTGGATGTTGTATAGTTCTGTGTAATAATGAAGCTGTCTTTCGAAGTA
>JAICXZ010000354.1 GCA_025934475.1 Mucilaginibacter sp.
AACAATTCTACCGGCATTCCCCCGTTCCCGATACAACGATAATAGATATTGGCCCCGTTAGGCAGCTGATTAGGCCCGTAAACAGAAAACCAATGTTCGTGACCAGCCAGCCACAAAATGTTCCTTGCAGGGTTCATCAAGCCTGATATGAAATTCATCGGATTTGGGTATTGGTTCTCAAACCCCGATATACACTGATGATGAGTTAGAATGATTACTCCCCGGTTATCGCCATTCAAATTCACGGTGTTGGTGAGCCAATCCTTTTGTTCATCGGTCAAATCGAGGTTGGTGTTATCAGCATCGGCAATGCCTGTCAATGAGTCGTAGCCTGTATCTAACCCGATGATCCTCCAGTAAGCATTTTCGAGACAAAAGAATCCGCCTTCCTGCACCTGACCCGGGCTATCATTATCAGCCTCGTAGGCACCCATCATTGGCAATAGTTCGGTATAAAAACTTTCTCCGCCCGAATATAATTCATGGTTACCTGCCAGCGCAAAGCTCCCAAGTGTGCCATAAGGCCATGGGCCATTATTATCAGGATCAAAGTTTTCCGAAATCTCGTCGCTGCTTCCTACATAATACGTATCGCCAAGATGAACGCTGTAATCATTGACGCCCGCCTGCGTCGCAATCGTGTGCGATTCGACGGTATTCGATGCCCAGTCAGCTATCAGGGCGATACTCACCGGTTCAGCCGGGTCCTTTTGAATTTCAAAGATGCCATTGTTCGTTGCCGGGTCCGAATATGTGGGATATGGAGTAAACCGTGTATGCCAAAGGTTGCCCAGGTTGTGGACAATCCATTGACAGATATCCTGCGAGTTGAGGCCGCTGTCATTATAAAGCGGCGGCGCGCCATCGGTTTTAAGTTTTAGCGAATGCCATTGGCTTTCAATAGGCGTCCGGCCTAAGTTAACCAGGTCGTCTTTGTTCATCATCGTCTTTGACTTTATAACTATGCTTGCGGGAATTACAAGAAATAAGATAGTGGTCGTAAATAGGGTCTAAGTATAAATTTAAGTCAAAAACTAAATATTAAAAAGAAACATAGCGACTAATTTCAATAAGCCTCCGGGCCCTTCTTTACTTTGGATCAGACCATGCCAATACCTTCTCGTAACTATTTAATCATCAGTAGCCGATTCTTATTAGTTATAGCAGTTAATATCATAAATTTACGTACTTGGGTTAAGCAAAAACAGAATCAGTCAAACCACTAGAATATCGACCAATGATAAAAAAGATATTAATAATTTTAGCACTTGCGGCGGCGTTCGGTTCCGGCTTCGCATTCAAATCAATTTTGACAAAGACACCTAAAGAACAATTAAAAATGAAACGAGTAACAGGAATCGGGGGCATTTTCTTCAAATGCCAGAACCCGGACAAAATGAAAGAATGGTATAAAACTCATCTCGGGGTAGACGCCGGGGCCTACGGAATGAAGTTTGAGTGGCACCAGGGAACCGACTCCACAAACAAGGGATATACAGTATGGAGCCCTTTTTCCGACAAGACCAAATACTTTGAGCCGTCGTCAAAAGACTTTATGATCAATTACCGGGTCGATAACCTCGAAGCGCTTGTTGAAGAGTTGAAAAAAGAAGGTGTGAACGTGTTAGATAACGTCGAAACTTATGAATATGGAAAGTTCGCTCACGTTCTGGACATTGAAGGCAACAAAATTGAATTATTTGAACCCGCCGACAAATAACAAGCGGGCGAAACAAAATAATGGCTGCTGAACGGGCGTTCAGACAGCCATTTTATAAACCAATTATTAAGGAGAGACGTGGGCTATAGCTAATCCAGTTCGTTCAATATCGGCTTGCTGATCGTCTTCAACGTTGTTTGTTCAGGCTTCAGAAGCTCCAATACCACTATTTCATTGTTAGTTGCCTTCAGCCATTCTGCCGGTAGATAAATAGTTTGCTGAGGGCCAACTGACCAATACCTGCCCAGGTTATGTCCATTAACCCAAACTACTCCTTTGCCCCAGCCACGCATATCCAGGTAAGTATCAGCAACTTCTTTAAGATCAAATGTTCCTTTCTTTATCGTCGGTGCATCTGCATTAAATTTATCCGCTTTGAAAACAAGCCCGTTCAAAGAGTCAAAAGGCAAACCATACATTTTCCAGTTTCTAATTTCCTTTCCTGCTAATAGCACATGCCCGGTAATGCCTTTTTTATTCTTCAATAAATAAGGTCCAAAGTTTATCCTGCCAAGGTTCTCAACCAGTATTTCCAGTTTTACCCTTCCCTTTGGTAAAGTCACCTGCAAGTTATCTTGTCTAAGCCGCCTGTCAAGTACACCAGCTCTTTTCCCATTTATATAAACGATACCATAATCTCTCAGGTCTTTAATTTTCAATATGCCCGATACCCCTCCGTCCAGTTCCGTGCGGTATAATACAAAGCCGTAAGCCTGATTTAGATCCTCAAAAGTGAGTGGTTCAGAACTTACTTTGGGTGCCGGTAAAATGTCGAATAGATTAGTGGTCTGTGTTAAACGCACGTCAGGAATAACAACAACAGGTTTTGCCGAAGGAACAGCAGGCAGCACCTGCCCTGCCGGCAAATGTTTTTGAATAACCGCGCGAAATTTCATGAACTTTTCGGTCGCATTGCCTGCCTCATCCAGGGGCGCATCATAATCGTAGCTGCTGATCTGAGGCTCATAAGGGTTTTGGTCGTTATAGTTTGCACCATTCATAAATCCGCGCGTGGTGCCGCCATGGAACATGTACATATTAATTGAAATACCCGCCGCCAACACGGAGTTCAACCGGTTTACATATTGTTCCGCAGGTACAGTATGATGCTTTGTTCCCCACCAGTCGAACCATGCAGGATACCACTCTGCAATATAAAACGGTCCGGTACCATCATGATTTTCCTTAACCGACGCCTTAACCTCAGCCGGGTTATCAATGCCGTTAACTGCCGGCAACAAACCAGGCAAGTGGCCATCTTTTATTGCAGATTTCGGATCGCAGGTATATAAAAGGCCATCGAACCCCGCATCTATAAACATTTGCTTATTTATAGCGAGGTATTCTTTATCATTCGAATAAGAACCATACTCGTTCTCTATCTGCACCATTAAAATATTGCCACCATGATTCACCTGTAGTGGCGCCAACTGCTTCCCTACTTCATTAATATAGTTTTTGTATTCCTCCAGGTACTTGGGGTCCTTGCTGCGTACAATAAGACCTTCTTCTTTTTCCAGCCAATAGGGATATCCGCCAAACTCCCACTCGGCACATACATACGGACTAGGGCGAAGAATTACCCATAAGCCTTCTTCTTTTGCGATCCTTACAAATTCGGCTACATCATTATTGCCGGAAAAGTCATATTTGCCTTTCTGAGGCTCGTGTAAATTCCAGAATACATAAGTGCCAATAGTGTTCAGCCCCATAGCTTTCGCCATCTTCATCCGTTGACGCCAGGCCTCACGCGGTATGCGTGGGTAATGCATTTCTCCGGAAATCATTTGAAATGGTTTGCCATCCAGCAAAAAGGCATCGTCGCCCAATTTGAAGGTGTGCGACTGAGCAAATGTATAATCGACATTTAAAAAAATAATAACAAGAAAGAGGAGTTTCTTTAGCTTCATGATCAACATTTTAGAGTGTTGTTATTGCATACACAAGATGCTGTGATTGTTTAAAATGAATTATTAGGTCACGAGCCAAATATGTGAGGGGCCACTTATTGGCTGGTATTCTGGATTTTATCCAGTTAAAAAATCGCCAACTATTGGCATCGTCCATCCATGGCATTTCTAAATGCGTAAAATGGTCACAGTAAATAATAGAATAACCGGCGATGAAGCTTTCTTCAATCTCTAATTACTCTTGTAGGCTTTTACTCCTTGCTGGTTGATGCCGAATAGCAAGGTTTGGTTAACTTCCAGAACACTTCTCACATCTCCCCATAACCTGAACCCGGATTTCAGCTGAGGAACATAAGTAAAATGCCCTTT
Organism: Mucilaginibacter sp.; assembly: GCA_025934475.1. GTDB lineage: Bacteria > Bacteroidota > Bacteroidia > Sphingobacteriales > Sphingobacteriaceae > Mucilaginibacter. Next base: position 4,000 of record JAICXZ010000354.1, read on the forward strand.
ACCATCTCCCCTCAACAGCATACCATAATTTGCATCAGATTTCCCAAAGCGCAACCTGGCCCTGTTAATATTACCACATAGCAGCAGGTCCTTATTGCCATCATGATCGTAATCCAGCGTTGTAATGGTAAATACCGGAGATGATTGCACTTCCAACGGCAATGACGCTGCGTGCAATTTGCCTTTGGCATCGCTTAAGTAATAGCTCGTGGAAAGGTTTGTAGCTTTTAAGTGGCCGGCTCCCTGCAACTCTGATTGAGTGAAGATATCTGTAAGCGTCGCATCTGCGTAGCTCTTGTAATCTGGGAAACGCGAACGCATAACGCTAATCTGATCCAACAACTCATCGCGGGAAACGTACGGGTAACTTTTACCCTGGATATAAAAACATAAGATTGGATCAACTGCTCCGTTGTCATCAAAATCCTTATAGTACATTTCGGCAGGTTCAGTAGCACTAACTTTGCATTGGGTGTTCAGTCCCTCGTTACCTATTACCAGGTCAGGGTGCCCGTCGTGGTTAAAATCCTCAACCAGTATTTTATTCCACCAGCCATCGGTTGGTCCGTCAAAATAAGAGTCGGTATTATTTACCAGTTTGCCGTTGTTATTGATCATTACCGTCACAGGCATCCATTCTCCAACCAAAACCAGGTCAGGCTTTTTATCACCATTCATAT
>JAICXZ010000447.1 GCA_025934475.1 Mucilaginibacter sp.
CAGCGCCAAGCCGGCCAGCACCAGGAATATCGGGTATGCAATACGCAATTTGTTAGCGAGCAGCACCAGCAGCGATACACTGAGTACAAGTCCGATGCAGAGCAAAAGCATTTCGTGCATAGCGCCAAGATACAAATTTCCGCCACGATAGTATTTGATGATGATCGGGCTCGTTTGAGCTTTTTTTCAAAAACCTTATTTACGCTTGCGTAGAGGTGATCGATCCGCCCATCAGCGGATACGATCGGGTGAGTCGACTAGCCGCCATGCTTAAGCCCGCTTAACTAAGATTTATCATTCGCCAAAAATTTCTCTAAAAAATGATCAATGCAACAACCACCATGATAGCACCAAGCACCGCTACGGCTATTGCAGGAACCATTTGAGGAATAGCATAAGCCAGCCTGAGCGCAATCCCTCCCAGGAAGATGAACAACAGGGCATACCACAAATTGCTCCTTTTCGATTTTGACCGCGTTTCCATTACAATCATATATGCACTCGCACCTCACGGGCAAATTTTACAGCTTAGAATTTAGTATTTAGAGTTTCAACCATTCACCACTTCTCCCCCGTTTACGTGAATCACCTGGCCGGTGATGAATGAAGCATCGTCTGAGGCCAGGAACACATAAGCAGGACCGAGCTCCGACGGTTGGCCTGCGCGTTTCATCGCTGTTTCGCTGCCAAAGCTTTTTATCTTTTTTTCGTCAAATGTGGATACGATGAGCGGCGTCCATACAGGCCCGGGCGCTACACCGTTAACGCGTATGCCTTTTTCAGCCAGGTTAGTTGCCAGCGACCGTGTAAAAGTAGTTATAGCTCCTTTGGTTGACGAATAATCGATCAGGCTTGGCGACGAACGGTATGCTGTAACCGAAGTTGTATTGATGATACAATCGCCCTCATGCATATATTCCAGCGCCGCTTCGGCAAAATAGAAATAGGCGAATATGTTGGTCTTGAACGTTATATCGAGCTGCTCTTCGGTAATGTTTTTTACATCTTTTTGTGGAAATTGCATGCCCGCATTATTTACCAAAATATTGATCCGGCTGAACTCATCAATTACACGCTCTACAGCCTGCTTGCAGAAAGCACTGTCTTTAACATCGCCTTTGATCAGCAGGCACGTTCTGCCCGTGGCCTCAACTATATTGCGTGTTTGTTCGGCGTCTTTATCCTCATTAAGATATACGATGGCGATGTCGGCGCCTTCCTCGGCAAAATGTGCAGCAACGGCCCGGCCTATTCCGCTATCGCCTCCTGTTATCAGGGCCACTTTGCCGCGTAACTTGTCGGCAGACATATAAGTTTCCTTGATGTATTGCGGCGCGGGATTCATTCGCGCTTCAATGCCCGGCTGCTTATTTTGTTTGGCCGGCACTTTATTCTTAGTTATAGTAGCCATATTTATTTATTTATTTGAGAGTCAAGAATCGAGAGCCAAAAATCAAGAACTAAGATTCGAACCCATTCACTATTGACTATTCACCAATCACAACTCACCACTCCCCATTCACTCCTGGTGTATCGGCTCATGATGCTCATGGCAAGCCTCCGCGCAGGCAAGACAGGCTTTGGCACACTGCTGGCAATGATCGTGATCATATTTGCCGCACTCTTCGGCACACATCCGGCATATTTCTTCGCACAACAGTAGTTGCTGCATCGCTATGGGCGAGTTGCGCCTCACTAATTTGGCCGCCATTGAGCACGCATCAGCACAGTCCCTGTCGAGCGATATGCAGCGACTCATTTTTTTCATGTCAGGCTCCTGCAAACAGGCATAAGAACAATATTCGCAAGTCATAGCGCAATCCAGTAAGGTTTGCACCAGGTCGTTGATTTTTGGATATTCCATAAATTTCAATTTTTAAGCTTTGTTTTATTCTCGTCGCGCATCTCCTTCCCTTTTATGCCTTTTCTGGTAATCAGGAAAACGGCGACAATTAGAAACAGTGCTATAAATACAAATGCAAAGGGTAACAACATGTTTTAGAAAAATTAATTCCCGGCGTGCCAACCCTTTTATTGCAGCTGTGCTTCCATGCTTATACAGATTTTAATATTTTATGCAATGGTTATATAAATTCCAACATGGAACACCTGACGTGGTTTGCGTGTTAAACACGTATTTCCGCTTGCGTGAAATACCTTTTTTTGTTACAATCTTATCCCTTGCCAACTCCCCGGCCTCAATGATATCCGGGCCAGGCTGGCCGGCTTTATCTCTGCTGCGTATAAGCTAGTTTACAGCCTCACTTTACGAAGCAGATAAGGTTGGCCCATCAGCCGGCTGACTGAAAATGACCGGGCAAGTCGAATCACCCGCTTGTTTGACCTATTCCCGGACGGGAAAACTTTAGACAGTACCTCCCATGTTATTATTAAAGGTTTTGAGAAACATTCCAGCTTTCTGCTGGTTGAGTCTATGTGTAAAATACGCACTCCCAATTGCGACAAATACCTTTTTTTTCTACTCGGTCAGCATATTTAGGCAAGTATTAGTACTTTTTGCCTCTTATTAAAAAAATAAACCCCACTTTTATATGGGTAAATCAGAAAGGCAGATCAATTAATGATCAAAATGTTATTGGTCGACGACCACAATCTCGTTAGAAACGGGATCAAGACTCTTCTTGAGAAAAATGGAAAATTTCAGGTTATAGGCGAAGCTTCGAATGCCGATGAGGCTTTTGAACTATTGGAGCAGGGCCTAAGTCCGGAGATCATCCTGGCCGACATAACGGTACAGGCGATGACTGGTATTATGCTGGCCAAACGTTTTATAGGGGCTCAAAATGCTCCTAAAATAGTGTTGCATACCATATCGGAGAATAACGAATTCCTTGCGCTGGCATTTAAAGCAGGTGCGATGGGTTATTTATTAAAGAGCATTGGCGCCGAGGAACTTGTTTTTGCGCTGTCCCATATTTATTATCAAAAAAAGAAATATATCTCGGCGGATGTTGCTGTACGGCTGGTCGATCATATCAGCGATCTATCCAAATTAGTCATAGAAAATGGCGATGGGAAAATCGCTTTTTCTAAACGCGAAACTGAAATATTGGGCCTGATTGCCGAAGGTTTCTCCAACCAGGAAATTGCCGATAAATTATTTACCAGCAAGCGCACGGTTGAAGGCCACCGGCAGGCGATGATGGATAAGGCCAATGTGCGCAACTCGGCCGCGCTGGTAAGATATGCCTTTCAGAATAAACTACTCGGATAGTACCCCTCCTGTACGCTGTGATAATGCCGTTATTGAACTAAAAAACAGGTATTTCACACATTGACACGAATATTTCTCAATGTTTAAATTTGGTATTGAGTCATCGATAAGAGCCTGTCCTTATACTGTTTATACCGTTTGCCTGATCGTGTATGACTCATTAGAAAAATTTACTGATCATGAAACGTGTGCTGATTTTAGACAATGACGCCGATGTTCTCGACGTCATGAAAGAAGCGCTTACCTACGAGGGATTCGAGGCAAGGTGCTTCGGGGATGTAAATGATGTGATCGCGCTTGCAAACGATCATAATCCCGACTTATTTATCATCGATTATATCTTGAATGGTGTTAATGGCGGCGAACTATGTCACCAGATAAAATCAAATAAAAGGACTTCTAACTTGCCGGTGATTTTGGTATCGGCATATCCCAGGGTTCTGAAATCACTTGGCGACTATGGGGCCGACGATTTCATCTCGAAACCATTCGACCTGGATGATTTACTGGAACGGGTTAGCAGGCTAATTGACAAACGAAAGGATAAGAATTTCCATGTCGTATAATACAGGGATAAACCGGGTTTTTCTTTTGGGGAGTGTTTGTGATGACCCTGCCTGGCAAATTATAGACGGGAAGCGCATGCTATGCTTCCAGCTTTCAACTACCGAAGAGATCAAAAAAGGCAACGGAAGTTACGAGCATACCGAATGGCATAGTATCAAAGTGCCGCCCGATCTGATTAAAAACAGGATACATTTTCAGAAAGATGAGCAGGTATACATCCAGGGGAAAATTCAAACAAGGGTTGTTTTTGAGGGCGGTGTAAAATTATATAAGGCTGAAATTCTGGCAACTAACGTAGAA